>JAWVFZ010000378.1:0-5649 GCA_033855555.1 Solirubrobacteraceae bacterium | reverse complement strand
CTCGCCGAGTTGATCCCCGCACGGGCGGACGTCGCGCATGCGCTGTACCCGTCCGACGCCGTCGCGGCGCTGCCATGGGCGCGCACGCGCCGGCGCCCGCTGGTCTTCTCCTACATGGGCCTGCCGGACGCCGCCTATCTCGACGAGCGCCGTGGGCGACGCTGGACGATGGAGCAAGCGTGCCGGCACGCCGACGCCGTCGTCGCGCTGAGCGACGCGTCCGCGCGCGCCTTCACAGAGGTGCTGGGCGTCGAGGCCCGCGTGATCTCGCCGGGCGTCGATTTGACGGCTTTCGCGCCCGACGAGGGCGATCGCGCGCCAGAGCCCACGATCGTCTGCGCCGCGGCGATCGCCGAGCCGCGCAAGCGCGTGGACCTGCTGGTCGAGGCGTTCGCGCTCGTCCGAGAGCAACACCCCGGCGCGCGCCTGGTGCTCAATCGCCCCCGTGGCGAGCCGCCCGCGTTCGCCCGCGACGAAGGCGTCGAGCTCGCCGACCTCGACGATCGTGCCGTGCTCGCTCGCACCTACCGCGCCGCGTGGGTCTCTGCCTTGCCTTCGGTCAACGAGGCGTTCGGGCTCGTGCTGGCCGAGGCGCTGGCGTGCGGGACGCCCGTCGTCGCCGCCGACCGCGGCGGGATGCCGGAGGTGCTCGGTGGGCGCGGGGACGTGGGCCGGACGTTCCGGGGCGGCGACCCGGTGGCCGTGGCGCGGGCGCTGCTCGACACGATCGCGCTCCACGGCGACCCCGCGACGCCGCAGCGCTGCCGCGAGCAGGCCGAGCGGTTCTCGACGGACCGCACGACCGACGCGTACATCGAGCTCTACTGCGAGCTCGCCCAGTTGCGCCGCAGCCGCAAAAACGGCTCCTCGACGAGCCGGTAGCTCGCGGCCGCGGCGAGCAGCGACAGCGCGAAGCCCGCGAGGGCGAGCGGCACGAGCGCACGCGTGTGGTGCCTGGCAATGGCATCGACGATCGGCAGGTGCCAGAGATAGAGGCTGTAGGAGGCGACCCCGACCAGCGCAAGCGCGCGCAGGTCCAGCAGGCGGATCAGCGGCCCCGGTCGCAGCGGCAGCGCTGCCGCGCCGACGACAAAGAAGCTCGCGACGGCTGCCAGCGGCGTCCGGGAGTAGTCGTCGAAGATGAGCGCCCAGACCGGCAGCGACGCCAGTAGCCACGCGTCGGCGGACCCCAGCAGCCCCGGCAGCTGCATATCGCCCCGGCGGTCCCAGGCGACGCGCCCCAGCGCCAGCAACATGCCGGGGACGAAGAAGAACGACGTCGTGACGAGCGAGTAGGTGATCCGCGGGTCGGCGACGTGGCGGTGGTTGAGCAGGTAGATGCGCAACGCCGCGCCCGCGAGCCCGGCGATCAACAGCACAACCGCGGCGCGCGCGATCGACCTGTCCGCCAGGCGCGCCAGCGCGAAGGCCGCAAACGGCAGCAGCGCGTAGAAGTGCACCTCGACGATCAGCGACCAGATCGGCCCGTCGACCGTCACCGCGGTCGAGCGGAACACGTTCTCCGTGAGCGTCGCGAACCGCAGCCACTGGCCCGGGTGGCCGCCGCCCTCCTGCACCACGAGCAGCACGGCGACGACCACGTAATACAGCGGCAGGATCCGCAGCGCGCGATTGAGCGCATAGCGGCGCAGATCGACCGTCCTGGTGCCGCCCAGCGTCGCATCCGCAAGCGGCCGGTAGAGCAGGTACCCGGACAGCGCGAAGAACACGAACACGCCGTAGCCGCCACCGAAGATCGTGCGCGAGACGAAGCCGTCGTACGCGGCGAGCCCGAAGTGGTAGTGGGTCCCCCAGATGTGCCCGGTCACCACGCCCAGTGCCGCGAGCGCCCGCACGGATTCGAGACGGGCAAGGCGCGGCTCGCCCGCCTGATCGACGCGCGCCTCGGTGCGCGCCTCGTCGTGTGCCGCGACCGATGTGCGGACATCCAGTGCGGACACGGCGGCGACGCTATCGCCGGCGCCGCCCGCGGTCAAAAGCCGACCGCGGCGATACGGTCCCGCCGATGGGACCGTTGCGCGTCGTCGCGCTGCTCGACCGCTTCCCCGTCCTCACCGAGACATTCGTCACGGGCGAGCTGCTCGCGCTGCGCGCGGCCGGGCACGCCGTGCGGGTCGAGGCGCTCGAGCGCGGTGACGACCCGCCGCCCGCAGGGCTGGCCGTGCGCGCACGGGGCGACGACCGCCGCGCACGGCGCTGGGCCGACCTCGCGTGGCTGCTCGCACGCCATCCGCTCCGTTGCGCCGCCGACCTCGCCTCGCGTCGCCGCTGGCGCCGCGAGGAATGGGTGCGCCCATTGCGCGAGCTCGCCCCCGTCGCGCGCCGAGTGGACGGCGAGCACCTGCACGTGCACTTCGCCGCCGGCGCCGCGCTCGACACGCTGCGGGTGTCCGTCCTGACGGGCGCGCCCTACAGCGTCACCGCGCACGCATGGGACATCTGGCTGGCGCCGCGCAACCTGCGCGAGAAGCTCGAGCGCGCGGCGTTCGTCACGACGGGCTGCGAATACAACGCGCGCCACCTGCGCGCCGTCGCCCCGGCGGCGCGCGTGGAGGTCCTGGTCATGGGCGTCGACCCCGAGCGGTTCGCGCGGCGCACCCCGCTGCCTGGCGGGCGCACGGTGCTGGGCGTCGGCAGGCTCATTGCGAAGAAGGGCTTCGGCGATCTCGCGCGTGCGGGGGAGGGGCTCGATGCACGTGTGCGGATCGTGGGCGACGGCCCGCTGCGCGATGCGTTGGGCGGAGTCGAGCTCACGGGCGCGCTCGACGCCGACGGCGTGCACGCCGAGCTCGAGGCCGCAGACGTCCTTGCGATGCCCTGCGTCGTGGCGCCGGACGGCGATCGCGACTCGATGCCGGTGGTCGTCAAGGAGGCGATGGCGATGGAGCTGATGGTCGTCGCCACCGACGCGGTCGGCCTCCCCGAGTGCGTCCGGCCGCCATGGGGGCGGCTCGTGCCGCCGGGCGACCCGGCCGCGCTGCGCGGGGCGCTGGAAGAGGTGCTCGCCCTAGCGCCCGCGGAGCGCGCCGCCGCCGGGGCCGCGGGCCGCGCGTGGGTTCTCGAGCACGCCGACGTGCGCCGGGAGACGGCGCGGCTGGCGGAGCTGATCCGCGCCGTGTCATCCTGAGCGCGATGCGCATCGCGGTGGCAGCCGACGAGCGGACCGGCGTCGCGGACGCCGTCGTCGCCGAGTTGCTCAATCGCGGCCACGAGCCGCTCCCGCACGGCGCGCTCGCAGAGGCCGAGCGCGAGAACTGGGCCTGGTGCAGCGAGGCGGCGGCACGCGACGTCGCCGAGGGCCGCGCCGACCAGGCGATCGTCTGCTGCTGGACGGGGACCGGCGCGTCGATCGCGGCCAACAAGGTCGTGGGAATCCGCGCGGCGCTGTGCGCCGACGCGCTGACAGCCGCCGGCGCGCGCCGCTGGAACGACGCAAACGTGCTCGCCCTCAGCCTGCGCACGACCTCGGAGGCGACGCTCGGCGAGATCCTCGACGCATGGTTCGCCGCCGGCGCCAGCGACGACGCCGGCGACCGCGCGAACATCGAGCGCATCGCCGAGCTCGACGCCGAGCGACCGGCGCACGGCAGCTCCTCACTGGACTAGCGCTCGCCCCCGGATGAGAGTCCGAGTCGACTGCGACGCCGCTGGCGTCCCCACCATGCGACAGCATCCGTCGCCGTATGGGACGAGCCGTCGTCATCGACGCTCGCGCCGCCGCTCGCCCCGAGCTCGGCGGTGTCGAGCGCTGGGCCCGCGAGCTGAGCGCGCGGCTGCCCGCGCTCGGCGACGGGGAGCTCGGCTACCGCGTCGCGCGACCGCCCGCGGCGCTGAGCCACCGCGCCGGTCATGCATGGGAGCAGGGCTGGCTGCCGGTCGCGGCGCGCGGGGCCGAGTGGCTCCTGTGCCCGGCGAACCTCGCGCCGTTGGCAGCTCACAACACAGCGGTCGTGATCCACGACGCCGCGCCGCTGCGTGAGCCCGGCTGGTACTCGGACCTCTACGTGCGCTGGCAGCGCTTCGTGCTGCCACGCGTCGCGCGGCGCGCGCGGCTGGTGATCACCGTGAGCGACTTCTCGCGCGGCGAGCTGCGCGACCTGCTCGGCGTCGACGCCGCGGTCGTGCCCGGGGGCGTCGACGGCCGCTTCGTCCCGGAGGCCGACGCGACTGCGGCTCGCGCGGCCCTCGGCCTCGAGCGCCCCTACGTGCTGACCGTCGCGAGCCGGACCGCGCGCAAGAACCTCGCTGCCTTGGAGGAGTCGGCGCGGCGCCTGAAGCGCCACGGGGTGGAGCTCGTCGCGGCGGGCGGCGACCGTCCGCAGTTCCGCGCCGAGGATGGGGCGTCGGCCGTGCGCGAGCTCGGGCACGTGCCTGACGAGCACCTGCCGGGCCTGTACGCCGGAGCGCTCGCGTTCGTGCTGCCCAGCCTCTACGAGGGCTTCGGGCTCACCTGCCTGGAGGCGATGGCCTGCGGCACGCCGGTCGTCGCGGCCGATGCGGGCGCGCTGCCGGAGACCTGCGGTGGCGCCGCGATCCTCGTCGATCCGCGCGACCCGGTCGCGATCGCCGATGCCGTCGATCGGGCCGCAGGCGACGAGCGCCTCGGCGCCGCCGGCGTCGCCCGCGCCGCAGCGTTCTCCTGGGAGCGCACCGCGCGCGAGGTGGACGCCCTGCTCAGACCGCGTTGAAGCGGATCACGCCGTCGTGCTCGTCCTCGACGACATGCCCGTCGTTGACCAGCAGGTCGACGTGGCCAAGGACTTCGGAGAGCGTGAGGTAGGCCTGCGTGACGGCGACGTTGCCCCACATCTGCTGGGCCAGCTCGTAGGCGGTGCTGGGCTCCTGGGCGATCAACCCGAGGAGCTTGCGCGCGCGGCGCTCGTGCAGCCGGAAGCGCTCCTCGATCAGCGCGGCGTGGTCGTGGACCTCCTCGCCGTGGCCCGCCAGGACGGTCACGACCGGCATGTCGCGCGTCTTGGCGAGCGACTCGAGGTAGATCGCCAGCGCCTGCGGGCGATCGGCGGGGTCGCCGCCGTCCAGCGGGCGTGAGATCAGCGGATTCGACGAGATGTGCTTGATCAGGTGGTCGCCGCCGATCAGCACGCGCCGCTCGGCGTCGTGGAAGACCGTGTCCGACGGCGAGTGGCCGGGACGGTGCCAGACCGTCCAGGAGCGGTTGGCGAACTCGATCGTGTCGCCCTCGGCGACGGGGGTCGTCACCGTCGCCGCGGCGCCCCAGGCGCGGAACGCGCCGCTCACCGATCGCAGCGCGTAGCGCACGTCCTGCGGGATGCCGTGGCGGGCCATGATCGCCTCCGAGAACGCGTCGTCGGCCTCCATGCCCTCGCCGTAGCTGCCAAGCCAGGGGGCCAGTCGGTCGAGGGCAACGACCTCGGCGCCCGAGCGGTCGGCCAGGATCTGCACAAGCCCGATGTGGTCGATGTGCTGGTGGGTGACCACGATCCGCTCAAGGTCCTCGACCTTGCGCCCGTGCTCGGCGAGCGCGCTCTCCAGCGTCGTCAGCGATGTTGCGGAGTTCGGGCCCGCGTCGACAAGTGTGAGCGGGTCATCCTCGACGAGGTAGACGTTCACGCGCCCGACCGCGAACGGCGTGGGGATGGGCAGGCA
>JAWVFZ010000377.1:0-3191 GCA_033855555.1 Solirubrobacteraceae bacterium | reverse complement strand
CCTCGGCCAATGACGCCGCGGCGTCCTCAGGCTCGTATTCGACGGCGAGCCGAGCGCTCGTCACGTGCAGCAACGACACAGTCAAGCTGTGGGCGATGACGTCGTGAAGGTCACGGGCGATGCGGTTGCGCTCCTCGGCCCGCGATCGCTCGGCCAGTCCGGCCTCGGCCGCGCGCAGCTGGTTGACGAGGCCGATCTCGTGCCGGACCAGTGCCGCGGCGCAGACTGTGAAGGTCGTGCCGGCCATCCAGGCGGCCCAGCCGGGGTCGGGTTCCTTGGCTATGAGCCATTCCGCAGCGAAGAGGATGATGCTGCCCGCCCAGTAGGTCAGGCCCTCCCAGCCGCGACCGCCCAGGACACACCACGCGGCGAAGACACAGACGGCGAACCAGCTGATGTAGGAGGCGTGGTTGCCGGCGAGCGCGGCCACGCCGACGGTGCCGAGCGCGGCGCTGGGCAGGAGGAAGCGGGCGTCGAGGCGGTCGATCAGCAGCCCGCCGAGGAGCGCTGTCGCGGCCGCCGCGATGGCCAGGCCGGCGTCCTCGGGCAGCCGCCTGGCCAGGCCGATGGCGACGAACAGCGACAGCGCCGCGAGGCCGACCACGTTTGCGCGGCGCAGGGTGCGATCGATGAGTCCGCGTCGGCCGGCGGTCATCGCAATGCCGAGCGCCGTCCCGCCAGCAGCGTCGCCGCGACGGCCAGACCAGCGACGGTGAACAGTGAGCCGGTCGGCGTGCCGAGGCCGAGCCACGGTTCGCGTACGCAGTTGGTGACGATGGTGAGCGGCAGGTAGTCCGCAATCGAGCGTAGGGCGGCGCCCATGACGTGCGGTGGAGGTCCGCCGGCGCCGAGCAGGAAGGACGGGAAGAACAGGATCAGCCCCACCGCCTGGGCGGAGCGAGCCGACGGCAGCAGCGTCCCGAGCACGATGCCGATGCTGACGAACGCGATCGCGCCGAGGAGCAGTCCCGCGATCGTGCGCCCGGGGAAGTGCATGGCCGGCACGCCGTAGACGGGAGCGGCGACGGCGAGCAGGATCACGGACGCGGCGGCGATGGCGAGGAGCCCGACCGCGAGCTGCGCGGCCGCGAACGACCAGCGCGGAAAGCCCGCGGCGGCGAAGCGGCGCAGCACGCCGCGCTCGCGGTAGGAGGCGAGGTGGACGGGCGTCATGATCAGGCCGGTGGCGGCAATGACCACCGTAAGGTAGGACGCGACGTACCAGTGCGAGGGGTTGGCGCCGTCGAAGGAGGGGTCGGGGTCGCTGCCGAACGAGCCGCCGATGATCAGCATCGTCACCACCGGGAAGACGAACACGAACGTCAGCACCAGCGGATCGCGCAGCATCAACTTCAGCTCCATGCGCAGCAGACGACCGGCCTGATCCCTCATCGCCGTGCTCCGGTGAGCTCGCGCTCGACTGCGGGCCCGGCGATGTTCTCCGCAGTCCCGTCGAGTAGCTCCAGAAGCGCGTCCTCGAGGCTCGGGACCCGCACCGTGAGGTCGTCGGGGACCGACTCCGCGCGTACCAGCGCGGCGCCGACGTAGGCGATTGCTGCGCGGTCGCCCAGGACCTCGATGTGGCGCTCGGTGACGGCGACATCGGCCACGCCGGGCAGGCAGCGCAGCTCGTCCAGCAGCGTGGCCGACCCGTCCCACGACCGCGCCCACCGCATCGTCGCGCGACGCCCGTGGCGGTCGATCAGCTCCTCGGGCGAGCCTGCGTCGAGGATCCGCCCAGCGCGCATGGCGACCACCCGGTCGCAGAGGGCCTCGGCGTCGTCGAGCTCGTGGGTCACCAGCAGCACGGTGGTCCCGTCCCGGCGCAGCTGGTCGACGGCGGCCCAGGCATCGCGACGCGCGGCCGGGTCGAGTCCCTGCGTGAGCTCGTCGAGGATCACCAGCCGTGGGCGGCCCAGCAGCGCCAGGACGAGGAACAGCCGTTGTCGCTCGCCGCCGCTGAGCGATGCGAACACGGTTCGCCGCCGCTCGCTCATCCCGAACTGCTCGAGCAGACGCTCACCGTCGTGCGCATTGCCGCGAGCAAAGAGCGTGACCGCCTCGCCGACGCGCAGCCGGTCGGGCAGCGCGGACTCTTGCAACTGACTGCCGATCAAGGGACGCAGCTGCTCTGCCTGCGTGACCGGGTTGAGCCCGAAGACGCGCAGCGTGCCCTCGTCCGGTCGACGCAACCCCTGGATGCACTCCACCGTCGTGGTCTTACCCGCGCCGTTGGCGCCGATGAGGCCGAGCACCTCGCCCGCATCCACGTCGAGGTCCAGGTCGTCGACCACCCGGCGCAACCCGTAGCTCTTGCTAAGACCGCGAACGGTCACCACCTGCGATTCGGTCATAGGGCGATGCTTCCAGCGCGAAGGCGCCCGCACATCGGCTCCAGGGTGGATCTACAAAGCGAAAGAGGACGAACTTGGCTTCAAAGCGCAGCGCGGGTCTGCTCTTGTTCAGACGCCGCGGGGAACAGGTAGAGGTCCTGATCGCACACATGGGTGGACCGTTCTGGGCCAGGAAGGACGCCGGTGGATGGTCGATCCCCAAGGGCGAGGTCGAGGAAGGCGACGAGGCGCTTGCGACAGCCCGCCGCGAGTTCGAGGAGGAGCTCGGATCCCCACCCATCAAGGGGGAACTCGTCGACTTGGGTGAGGTCAAGCAGCCGAGCGGCAAGCGGATCCAGGTCTGGGCGCTCGAGGGAGACCTCGACGTTGACCGGATCGTCAGCAACACCTTCGAGCTTGAGTGGCCGCCACGGTCCGGCGAGAAGCAGGAGTTCCCAGAGGTGGACCGCGCCGCTTGGGTGTCGCCCGCAATCGCGAAGACGAAACTCGTAAAGGGTCAGATCCCATTCATCGACTTGCTCGCCGAGCGCCTCGGATTGCCCGCGGAGTTCAAGGTCGCCGACGGCGACGATGCGGAGAGTCGGTGAGGCCGGGCCGCGGTGCCCACCGCGAGCTACCTGGACCGACGGGCGAGTTCCGTCCGCGGATCTTTGGCCATGTGGACATACCGGCGGACGGATTCTTCGCCGCGTGGACATATCCACACGCGTGCGGCATACGTGACGCTGCCGGTCATGAAACTCGTGATCGGCATCGTTCGCCCCGAGCGGGCCAACGAAGTGTTGACGGCGCTGCACCGCGCGGACGTGCGGGGGGTCTCGATCAGCCGCGTCCAGG
>JAWVFZ010000376.1:0-6872 GCA_033855555.1 Solirubrobacteraceae bacterium | reverse complement strand
TCGGCGCCCGGGATCGCGGGCTTGGCGCGCGGCGCCTGCTCGACAGGCTCGTCCTCGACGTCCTCGACCTCGGCAACGGGCTCGGCGGGAGCCTCCTCGGCGACGGGCTCCTCGGCGGGAGCGGTCTGCTCGGCGGGAGCGGCCTCTTCGGCGGGAGCGGTCTCCTCGACCGGAGCCTCGGCGGCGGTCTCCTCGACCGGGGGCTGCTCGTCGTCGCGGGGGGTCTCGTCGGCCATCAGGACTGTGTCTCCATCGGTTGCGGCTTCTGGGCGACGTGCGGGTGGTCGGGGCCGGCGTAGATCTTCAGCTTGGTGATCTGCTTGCGGGCCAGCCGGTTGCGGGGAAGCATCCCCTTCACGGCGAGCCGGATGACCTCTTCGGGGCGGCGCTCGAGCATCTCGCCGAGCGTGCGCGTCTTGAGGCCGCCCGGGTACCCGCTGTGGCGGTGGTAGAGCTTGTCGGCGCGCTTGTTCCCGCTGACCGAGATCTTCTCGGCGTTGATCACGACGACGAAGTCGCCCGTGTCGATGTGCGGGGTGTACGTCGGCTTGCGCTTCCCGCGCAGCACGTCGGCGATCTGGGTCGCGAGGCGCCCGAGCGTCTGCCCGGTGGCGTCGACGATCACCCAGTCACGCTGGCGGTCGGAAGGTTTGGCGACGAAGGTCTTCACGGCGTAGGAAAGGCCACGCGAGCACGATGCTCCGCGCGGCGGAACCGAAGGATAGGGAACCGCGGGCCGACTCGCCTTCTCGCCGACCGTGCGTATAGAGTGCCCGCCACTTGAAGACTGCCGAATCCGGTCTGCCCTTCCGCCAGGGCCGCCCGGAGCGGGGGAACCACTGGGCAGGCACTACCGGCCCGGGGGCGAATCCAAGGAGCACGCCTTGGTAGCGGCATGGAGCCGCGAGCCCGTCAGCTAACCCCGTAGGCCCGTCAACCGGGGAGTGAAGAGAGCTGAACCGTCGGACCGTCATGGTCATGGCTTTTCTGGGTGCGGTTTTCGCCGCGCCCGCGTCGGCGTCCAACGGCGGCACCTCCGCTGACGGGACCGCGGTCGCACCCGTCGCACCTGCCGCGCCGCGCGCGACCGTGTCGTCGGTCACCTGCCGCACCACCTGCGGATCCCTGACGACGGCCCGCCCCGGCAGCACGGTGCGGGTGCGTGGCACCAACATGGGCGCGGTCGCACAGGTCGTGTTCCTGGGCGGCACAGGCCGCACCGACGACGTGTCCGCGCCTGCGACGCCCGCCGGCGCCGGCGCCGTCGATGCCGTGGTCCCGGCCGGCGCCCGTAGCGGCTACGTGGAGGCCGTCAACTCCGATGGCACCGCGTCGCGCCCCACCAAGAAGAAGCTGCAGGTGGGCACGTCCACGACGACCGGTGGCCTGGCGGCACGTGTCGCCAGCAGCCGCGTGTACTTCGACGGGACCCAGAAGGCGACCCTCGACCTCTACGGCGGAACGTCTGCCGGCGACGGCGTGTCGATCGACCTCCTCCACCAGCCCGACGGCGTCGTCGTCGCGCACTGGGACGTCGGGGCGCTCCCGCCCGAGACGGTCCAGTCGATCGTGTGGGACGGCACCGCCGCCGGCAAGCCCGCGGCAGAGGGGCTCTACGAGTTCCACGTCACGCAGGCACAGGCAAGCTCGTCGGTGCGCGCCGCCCAGTCGCCGCCCGCCGCCGCCGGCTTCCTCTACCTCGGGCACGTCTTCCCGGTCCGCGGCGCACACACCTACGGCGACGGCTTCGGGGTTCCCCGCAGCGGCCACACCCACCAGGGCGTCGACGTGATGGCCGCCTGCGGCGTCCCGCTCGTCGCCGCTCGTGGCGGCGTCGTCAAGTACAAGGGCACGCACTCGGCAGCCGGCAACTACCTGGTCATCGACGGCGACAAGACGGCCGTCGACACGGCCTACATGCATATGCGCGAGCCGTCGCCACTGAAGAAGGGCGACAGGGTCCTCACGGGCCAGGCGATCGGGTTCGTCGGGCGCACGGGCGACGCCACCGCATGCCACCTGCACTTCGAGGAGTGGTCGGGGCCCGGCTGGTACACCGGCGGCCAGGCGTTCGATCCGTTGCCGGACCTGAAGGCCTGGGACGCGCTGACCTAGGCTGCGCCCGAGCGGTAGCTTGGGGCTATGGCGCGGCGCACGATCGAGCAGCTGCTGGCGCAGGCCCGCAGCGAGCTGGGCCAGAGGCCGACGCCTGCCGAGGCGCATGAGGCCGCGCAGGCGGGCGATGCGGTGCTGGTGGACATCCGCGCCGGCGACACGCTCGTTCGCGATGGGGCGATCCCAGGTGCGATTCATCACCAGCGCACGGTGCTCGAATGGCGCGCAGATCCGGACTGCCCCTGGCGCGACGACCGCATCGCCGATCTGGAAGCGCCGCTCGTGCTGTTCTGCTCGCAGGGCTTCGCCTCCTCCCTGGCCGCGCAGACGCTGCGCGAGCTCGGGTTCACCCGCGTGACGGACATCGACGGCGGCTTCGACGCGTGGAAGGAGCAGGGCCTGCCCGTGCAGGAGCACCAGCCGTGACCCACGTGGATCCCGCAGCGCTGCGCCGCCAGTACGAGGGCGCGCCGTTCGACGTCGGCGACCTTGCGCCGACCTGGCTGGAGCAGTTCCAGCGCTGGCTGGACGACGCCGTCGCCGCACCCCTCGCCGAGCCCAACGCGATGATCGTCGCGACCGCCGACCCCGCGGCGGTGCCCAGCGCGCGCACCGTGCTGCTTCGTGCGGTCGACGAGCGCGGCTTCGCCTTCTACACGAACCTCCACTCGCGCAAGGGGCGAGAGGCGCTCGCCAACCCGCGCGCGAGCTGCGTGTTCCCCTGGATTCCCCTCCAGCGCCAGGTCGTTGCGACAGGCGCCGTCGAGCAGGTGTCCGAAGCCGAAGCCGACGCCTACTGGGCCTCCCGGCCGGCCGCGTCGCGCGTCAGCGCTGCCGCGAGCCCGCAATCCGAGGTCGTCGCGTCGCGCGAGGAGCTCGAGGCCGTGTGGGCTCAGGTCGCCGCGCAGGGCGAGGACGTGCCGCGCCCGCCGCATTGGAACGGCCTGCGCGTCGTCCCGGACGCCGTCGAGTTCTGGCAGGGCCGCCGCAACCGCTTCCATGACCGCCTGCGCTTCCGGCGTGAGGGCACCGACTGGCTCGTGGAGCGGTTGGCGCCGTAGGGCTTGGCGGCGGACACCTATCGGCGGTCACGCGTTCGCCGGACGAGCTTCGTCGGGCATGCCCGGATCGCATCCTGGGTCGCGGCCCGCGGCCGCCGATTCGACGCGGTGCAGGTAATGCGCCCAGCCGATCGTGTGGCCGCGATGCTCTGCCGGCGGTAGGTCGCGGTGCTCGAGCTCGACGCGCGTGCCGCCGTCGACAGGGACCAAGCGCACCTCGACGGTGCTTGCTCCCGGCGGCAGCCGCTGGGAGCCCGCGTAGCCCCAGCTGATGACCAGCCGGTGCGGGGGGTCGAGCTCCAGGAAGCGGCCGCGGACCGGCGCACCGCGGATGTCAAGCGTGAAGCGACCGCCCGGCTCGGGCTCGAGCACGGCGTAGTCGCCCATCCACGTGACGATCGCGTCGCCACGCGTGAAGTATTCGTAGACAACCTCGGGAGGCGCGTCGATGAGCACGGAGGCCGTGACTGGCTCAGCCGCCACGGGCATCCTCCACGGCGTGCTTGAGTCGCTCCAGGCCCGCCGGCCACAGCTCCTCGAGCAGCTCGCGCACCGCATCGAGACCCTCGGGCCGAACCACGTAGAGGCGCCGCTGTCCGGCCGGGCGCATCGCGACGAGACCGGCGTCGTGCAAAACCTTGAGGTGCTGAGAGACGGCCTGCTGGGTGATCTCGAACTGCTCGGCGATCTCATTGACCGAGTGCGGCCGATCGCGTACCAGGCGCAGAATCGCGCGGCGCCGGGGCTCGGCAAGCGCGTGAAGGGCAGCCTCGCTCACGCCCATCACCTTACCGGTTTGTCCAAGCTTCCACTTGTACAAGTCCAAGCTTGTATATAGCCTTCGGGCATGACCCCCGAGCCGCTGACAACCGCCCACGCCTACCACCAAGCGTGGACCGCCAGGGACTTTGACCGGGCCACCGCCCTGCTGGCGGACGACCTCGCCGTTGAGGTCCCGGTCAACGACTACCCCACGACCTCGTCGTTCGCGGCGGCCCTGCAGGCGTTCGGGTCGATGACCCGCGGCGTCGAACTGCTATCGGCGATGAGCGGCGGCAACGAGGCGATGCTGCTGTACGACATGGATGTCGCAGGGCTCGGTGTCATGCGCGTGGCCGAGCACTTCACGATCCGCAACGGCAAGATCGCTCGCCTGCGGCAGATCCACGACACGGCCGCGCTGCGCGCAGCAGGCTTCGTCGGCGCCGACCGCGCCGCCTGACGCGGGAGCTCGACATGGCGACGACTGAGAACTTCCGCGCCGACGTCCGCTATGCCGCTGCGCCGGCAGCCGTCTACGACGCCCTTGCCGCACCCGGCGGCTCGAACGGATGGTGGACCAGCGACGGCGACGTCGTGTCCGACAGCGGCCAAGACATCCGACTCAACTGGTCCGGCCAGGATCACGTGGTCTTTCGCGTCGACATGGCCGAGCGCCCCACGGCCATGCGCTGGACCTGCATCGCCCAATACGACCGCAACCTCCCGCAAGCCGATGAGTGGGTCGACACGACACTGGTCTTCACCCTCTCCGCCGACGGCCAGGGCACACGCTTGGAGTTCGAGCACCATGGCCTCACATCCGCGCTGGAGTGTTACGGCGTCTGTCGCGAAGGATGGGACTACTTCCTCAGGCGCAGCGTCCGGCAACTCGCCGAGGGCGGCCGGGGACTGCCATACCAAGCTCGCTCGTGAAACATCCGTGATTGGGCTTACGTCCGCTCAATTGGATCGGCCTGGTCCGGTGATGCGCCGGACTCCCGCCGGCGTGCGGACGAAGACCTGCCACGCGTAGTAGCTCAGCCACGTCCGCTCGTCCGCGTGCATCCTCCCCGCGAAGCGCCGGATCGCGCGCACGTACGCGGTCGAATGGTTGTAGGCGAAGAGCGCTTGGTCGAGGTGGCGTGGCGCCCCGTCGTGCCGCAGCAGGTTCGCGGCCGCGAGGATCGCGTCTCTGGGGTCGTCGATGGAGCCGCCCATGCCGAACCGCAGCCACGTCGACGGCAGGAACTGCATCGGCCCGCGAGCGCCGGCCTGGCTGGCGCTGCGGATCCGGCCGAAGGCCGACTCGACGAAGTTCAGCGACGCAAGGATCGACCAGTCGATGCCGAAGCGCCGCTGCGCGGCGGCGTAGTAACGGCGCAGCTGCGCCGCGGGCGCCGCGGGCGCGACGCGCACGCGCGGCAGCCGGCCCGGCGAGCGCGGGATCGCGGCGAGGTCGCGGCGACCGAGCACCGTGTCGCGGGCCTCACCGCGGACATCGGGCGGCAGACGAGCCAAGGTCGCGTCGCCGAGCGCGCGGCGCGCGGCCATGAGCCGCAGGATGCGCTGGTGGTGCAGCGCCAGGTAGGTGACGTCGCGCGGGACGGGCGAGGTGCCGTCCCAGCGCCGCAGGGCATCGTGCAGCCGGCGCGTCGTCGCCGTCAGCGCCCCGGCGAGCGCCGCGGGCGTGCGCGGGAGGGCCACGTCGGGCGCCGGCAGCGGATCCGCCGCCGCCGCGCCCCGCGGGGCGCGCACAGCCTCCCGCGGCCGATCCTGATGCTCGTAGGCGATAGCGATCGCGGCTCCGGCCGCGACGCCCGAGGCCAGCACGGCAGCGACCACGCGTCGCACCCGGCGCAGGCTACTCCCGAAGTAGCTGTGACACGCCGCGCCGAGGTGGACTCAGCGTGCAGCCCTCCGCGTCGTCCTGGACGTGCTCAGTCCGCCGACTGCTCGGCGAGTCCGTGGTCGAACGCGAAGACGATCGCTGCTGCTCGGTTGCGCAAATCGAGCTTGGAGAAGATGTGGTTGACGTGGGTCTTGACGGTGAGCGGGCTGACGACGAGCTGTTGGGCGATCTCGTCATTGGTGCGTCCGCGGCCGATCAGCGCCAGCACCTCTCGCTCGCGGGCGGTCAGCGCGGCCGCTGCGCCGTCGCGGCGGGGAGCCGCGGGCCGCATCGTGCGATAGACGGTCAGGACGCGACCGGTCACGATCGGGTCCAGCCACGCGCCGCCCTCGGCGACCACGCGGACGGCTCGCTGGAGCTCGTCGGCGGCGATGCCCTTCAGGACGAAGCCGGCGGCGCCCGCGCGCAGCATGCCGGCCAGCGCATCGTCGTCGTCGAACGTCGTCAGGGCGAGTACGGGCGGGGCGTCGTGCTCGGCGGTCAGCCGTTGTGTCGCGCTGACGCCGTCGACGACGGGCATGCGGACATCCATGAGCACGACGTCGGGATGCACCGATCGGACGGCGGTGAGCACGTCGTTGCCGTGGGCGCACTCGCCGACGATCTCGAAGCCGAAGGAGGCACGCAGGATGCCCCGTAGCCCGGCGCGGACGAGCTCCTGGTCGTCGACGAGCAGGACGCGGATCACGTCGCTGCCACCTCCGGCGCAGAGCCGAGCGGCAGCCAAGCGTGGACGCGCCAGCCGTCGTCGACCGGTCCGGCAGTGCAGTGACCGCCTAGGGCGGCCGCGCGCTCGCGCATACCGGGCGTGCCTCGGCCGACGCCGGTAACCGTGGTCGTGCCCGTGCCGGGGACGCCGGCGGTGTCGACGACAAGCTCGACACGGTCTCGCACCGTCGCGAGGTGGACGACGGTGCGGCGGCCGGCCGCGTGCTTGGCGGCGTTCGTCAGCGCCTCTTGAAGGATCCGGTAGACGACGGATCCGGTGGTCGCCGGCAGGCGCCCGAGGTCGCCGTCGATCGTCA
>JAWVFZ010000375.1:0-3624 GCA_033855555.1 Solirubrobacteraceae bacterium | reverse complement strand
TGCAGGCGCTCGATCGAGGCGGCCATCGTCATCGTCTTGCCGGTGCCGGTGGCGCCGAGCAGCGTCACGAAGCGGTCGTTGGCGTTGACGGCTGCGGCGATCTTGTCGATCGCCTGCGGCTGATCAGCTGTCGGAGTGAATATCGGGTCGAGCTTGAAAGGCGGCATAAGGGACCCACGAGCGTAGCGAGCGGGTCAGACGGAGCCACCAACTGACGGAATGCAGAGGCCGCAAAGCGGGAATCCCGGTGACATGGCAGCAGGAGCGCAGGTCCAACGGGGGCTGTTCGCCCGCAAGTCGGCGGAGGCGCTGGCAGAGGACGCCTCCGAGAACTCCGGGCTGCGGCGGGCCGTCGGCGCGCTGGACCTGACCGCGCTGGGCATCGGCGCGATCATCGGCACCGGCATCTTCGTGATCATCGGGGAGGCGATCGGCAAGTCCGGGCCTGCGATCGTCCTCTCGTTCGTGGTGGCGGGCGTCACGTGCCTGTTCAGCGCACTGAGCTACGCCGAGCTGGCCTCCGCGATCCCGGTCTCGGGCTCGGCCTACAGCTACAGCTACGCCACGCTGGGCGAGCTCGTCGCGTGGATCATCGGCTGGGACCTGATCATCGAGTACGGGTTCGCCGTCGCGGTGGTGGCGGTCGGGTGGGGCGGCTACCTGCAGGACCTGCTCAGCAGCCTCTTCGGGATCCACATCCCAACCTCGATCGCTGCACCCCCGGGCGAAGGCGGCACGTTCAACCTCCCGGCGGTCGTGCTCGTGCTGGCGATCGCGGCGCTGCTGACGGCGGGCGTGCGCGAGAGCGCGCGCACCAACACCGTCATGGTCGTGACCAAGATCACGATCCTCCTGTTCTTCATCGTGGTCGGCTTCGCAAGCTTCCACGGCTCGAACTTCTCGCCCTTCCAGCCCCACGGCTTCAACGGCACGATGGACGCTGCGGCCCTGATCTTCTTCGCCTACATCGGCTTCGACGCGGTCTCGACGTCCGGCGGCGAGGCGCGCAACCCCGGGCGTGATCTGCCGCGCGCGATCGTGGGGTCGCTGTTGATCGCAACGGTCATCTACATCCTGGTTGCGCTCGCGGCCATCGGCCTGGCCCCGGCGAGCAAGCTGGACGGGTCGAAGGCACCGCTCACCGATGCGATCCGCCTGGGCGCCGGCCTCGGCAGCTGGGCGGGCGACCTGCTCTCGTTCGGCGCGCTGATCGCGATAACCAGCGTCGTGCTGACGATCCTCTACGGCCAGACACGGATCTTCTTCGCGATGGCGCGCGACGGCCTGGTCCCGCGCTGGTTCGCGAAGCTCAACGCCCGCAAGACGCCGGTGCGCATCACGATCGTGTTCGGCGTCCTCGTCGCGGCGCTGGCCGCCTTCATCCCGCTCAGCCAGCTCGCCGAGCTGGTGAACATCGGCACGCTCTTCGCGTTCCTGCTCGTCAACGCCGGCGTGGTGATCCTCCGCCACACGCAGCCCGATATGAAGCGCGGCTTCCGCACGCCGCTCGTCCCGTACGTGCCGATCGCCGGCGCCGCGCTGTGCATCTGGCTCATGACCAAGCTTCAGGCCGCCACCTGGTGGCGCTTCGGCATCTGGCTGGTGGTCGGCCTGGTCATCTACTTCGCCTACAGCCGCCACCACTCGCGCGTGCAGCGCGGCGACGGCGGCGACGGGCTGACTGCCGGGCGCGATGACCGGCTGGGGCCGCGCGTCGGCGGGCCGCAGGCGCCGGCGGCGCGGTGAGCGGGCGAGTCAGAGCCCGAGCTCTGACCGGTAGGTGCGCCGGTACTCGCGCTTGACCGACTGCACCGACCGCACGTACGCGCGCGTCTCGCCGAACGGGATCGCATCGACCGACAACGCCTGGCCCTTCTGGCGCGCGGCGTCGACCCAGCGGTCCACGTTGCCCTCTCCCCCGTTGTAGGCCGCGAGCGCGAGCGCCTCGTTGTCGCCGTAGCGATCGAGCAGGTAGCGCAGGTAGTACGTGCCGTAGGAGATGTTCACCTGCGGCGACGAGAGGTCGGCCAGCTCGAACGTCGTGCCGCCGCTGAGGTGTTCGACGAACTTCGCGGTGCCGGGCGTGATCTGCATCAGGCCCTTGGCGCCCGCGGCCGAGGTCTGGTCGCGGAAGCGCGATTCGGCGTAGATCACCGCGGCGACGAGCGCCGGATCCAGCCTCTTGTCGTGGGCCTGCTGACGGATGATGTCCTCGTGGCGCAGCGGGAGGACGACCTCCTTCACCGCGTGGTGGAAGATCGGCTCGACCACGCCCACGACCAGCACCACGAGCGCGGCCACGCCGGCGATCGCTGCGAGACGGCGGCGGAGGGTCGCGCGGCGGCGCTCCCGGGTGCGGAGGCTGGCGCGTGTCACCGTCCCAGCTTGGCAAGGACCTCCGACAGCGAACGCTCGAGGTCCTCGGTGGAGCCGTCGTTGACAACGGCGAAGGTCGCGCGGCGCGCCTTCTCCTCCTGGGTCAGCTGGCGGGCATTGCGCTCGTCGAGGGCGGCGTGGCCGCGCGTGCCGGCGCGCTCGGCACGCAGCTCCTCGTCGGCGATGTCGGCGATCGTGACGTCGTAGAGCTCCTCCATCCCCGCCTCGAAGAGCAGCGGCGTCTCGACGACCAGCGCGCGCGGCGGCGGATCGGCGGCATGCCCCTCCTGGCAGAAGGCGGCAATGCGCTCGCCGACGCGCGGCCACAGCACGCCCTCGAGCCACGCCCGGTCGTCGGGAGTCGCAAACGCGCGAGCGGCGACGACCGAGCGGTCCACGACCCCGTCGGGCGCCACCTCCGGCCCCCACCGCGCGACGACGTCGTCGCGAACCTCGTCGGAGCGGTACAGCTCGTGGACGACCTCGTCAGTGGACAGCGTCGCTGCCCCGAGGCGTCCCAGGGCAGCCAGCGCCGTCGACTTGCCGGCACCCAGGCCGCCCGTGAGGCCGACGAGGGGCGGCTTGCTCAGGCTTCCGTGGGCGGTTCGTCGGCGGCGGGCGCCTCGGCGGCCGGAGCCTCGGCCTCGGGGGCCGGGTCGGGCGCCGGAGCTTCCTCGGCGGCCGGAGCGTCGGTCTCCGCGGCCGGAGCCTCGGCCTCAGGAGCCGGATCGGGCGCCGGGGCGTCCTCCGCGGCCGGAGCCTCGGGCTCGGCCTCGGCCTCGGCGGCCGGAGCATCCTCGGCCGGAGCCGTCGCGTCCTCTGCGATCGCGGCGTCGGCGGGCTCAGTCGCGGTGTCAGCGGCTGAGGCGAGCGGCTGCTCGGAGGCGTAGTCGGCGTAGCCCGCCGGGACGTCGTCGTCCGAGGAGAACACGTCCTCGCTCAGCCCCAAGGACGGCACGTCGTCAAGGTCGCCGGCGCCCTCGAGCGAGCGACGCGGCAGCTCCTGGCCCTCGACGCGCTTGACGCTGAGGGAGAGGCGGCGGCGCTCGGAGTCGATCTCGAGAACCTTGACCTTCACCTCGTCGCCCGGCTGGACGACCTCACGCGGGTTCTCCACGTGGTGGTTGGCCAGCTCGGAGATGTGCACGAGACCCTCGACGCCGTCGAGGATCTCGACGAAGGCGCCGAACGTGACGACCTTCGTGACGGTGCCCTCGAGCTCGTCGCCCACGTTGTACGTGTCGACCA
>JAWVFZ010000374.1:0-2829 GCA_033855555.1 Solirubrobacteraceae bacterium | reverse complement strand
CTCAAGTTCTCGTTCGACGCGGCGCACAACCGCATCACCCCGGGCGGCTGGGCGCGCCAGGTGACGGTCCAGGAGCTGCCGATCGCGACGACGCTCGCCGGCGTGGACATGCGACTGAAGCCGGGCGCGATCCGGGAGCTGCACTGGCACAGCGCGGCCGAGTGGGCGATCATGCTCGCCGGCAGCGCGCGGATCACGGCGATCGACGCAGACGGCCGCAACTTCATCGCCGACGTCGGCGTCGGCGACCTGTGGAACTTCCCCTCCGGGCTCCCGCACTCGATCCAGGCCCTGAAGGACGGCTGCGAGTTCCTGCTGGTGTTCGACGACGGCGACTTCTCCGAGTTCGACACGTTCCTGATCACCGACTGGTTCGCGCATACGCCGCGCGAGGTGCTGGCGAAGAACTTCGGCGTGCCCGCGTCGGCATTCGCGCGCATCCCCGCCAACATCGAAAGCGAGCGCTACATCTTCCCCGGCAAGGTGCCTGGCCCGCTGCGCGCGGACACGATCCGCTCGCCCGCCGGGACCATCCCCCACAGCTTCGCGCACCGCCTCATGGCCCAGAAGCCGATCGAGTGCCCCGGCGGGCGCGTACGGATCGTCGACTCGTCCAACTTCCCGGCCGCGACCACGATCGCGGCGGCGCTGGTCGAAATCGACCCCGGCGGCATGCGCGAGCTGCACTGGCACCCCAACGCGGACGAATGGCAGTACTACATCGCCGGGCAGGCGCGGATGACCGTCTTCGGCGCGAACGCGACGGCGAACACGTTTGACTACCAGGGCGGCGACGTCGGCTATATCCCGCGCGCGATGGGCCACTACATCGAGAACACCGGGCAGACGACGCTGCGTTTCCTGGAGATGTTCCGCAGCGACCGCTATGCCGACGTGTCGCTCGATCAGTGGATGGCGCTCACGCCGCCCGAGCTGATCCGCGAACACCTGCCCGTCGACAAGCGGTTCATCGCCGCGCTCTCGAAGCGCAAGCAGCTCGTCGTCCGCTACTGACTCGTCGACCATCTAGCCGAGCTGCTCGATGAGGTCGGCGGCGCGGACGGTGCCGGGCGCCGATTGGAGCTTCCGCGCCACGGCGCCGAGCTGCCCGGCGACGTCGCCGTCCACCAGCAACCGGTCAACCGTGGCAAGCAACTGGGCGGGCTCGTGGCCGTAGGTGTCGAGGCGGGTGCCGAGGCCGAGCTCGTGGATCCGCTGGGCGTTGTCGTACTGGTCCCAGAACAGCGGCAGCGCCACCATCGGCTTGCCGAAGTACAGGCACTCCGTGACGGTGTTGTTGCCGCCGTGGGTGATGACGAGGTCGACCTGCGGCAGGATCGACGTCTGCGGCAGGAACTCCTCGCCGGCCATGTTGTCGGCGAGCCGGATCTGCTCGTGCTGTGGTCCCATGGAGACGACGAACCGGTGGGGGCTCTCCGCAAGCGTGTCGATGAGGCGCTGCATGAGCGCGACGTCCGCGGAGCCGAGCGAGCCGAGGCTCAGGTACACCAGCGCGCCGTCGCCGTCGCCCTCGGCAAGCTCGGCCGGCGGCTCCCACGGCGCGTCGGTCGCCCGTACGCTCGCGCCGAGGTTGTGCCACGTCGGCCCGAGCGGCCGGGCCCGCTGGTAGTCGACGGTGGCGGGATAGAGGTAGAGGTTCAGCCAGGGCGACTCGTGGATGAAGTCCAGCTCGCCCAGCGGCGGCGCGCCGCGCTCCTGGCAGAAGGCGTCGAACGACCCGTGCAGCTCGGCGTGCGCGCGCCGGTACTCGTCCCAGTACTCCCGCCAGCCCGACCGGTCGGCCGTCGGGTAGCCGGAGAACACCGGCGGCACGTCGGGGTCCTTGAGCTCCGCCGGGTTGCACGAGGTGATCCGCACCCAGGGCCGGTCGCCGGCCGGCAGCGCCGGGAACGACACCACGTTGTCCTCGACGACCACGTCGGGCGCGAGCTCGTCGAGGATCTCGCGCAGGCGATCGTCGACATACCTGGCGCCGTCCACCAGCGCCTCGAACGTGGGGGCGATGAACTCGCCGAGCTGTTCGATCGTCGGCTTGCGGAACACCGGCGCGGTGTCGCGGATGAAGTCCTTCCAGAACTGCCCGGGCTCCTCCTCGGTCTCCGGCGGCGGCCCGAGCCGCATCAGGCGCTCCTCGAAGCCCTGGCGCTCGAGCGTCCCTGCGAACGAGTCCTCGACGATGAACACGACCCGGTGCCCGCGGCGGCGCAGCACGTCTGCGATCCCGACGCAGTTGTTCGTCGGCCCGTATGCGCCCTCGGGGAAGAACGCGATCGTCCTGTCGGTGGCGCTCGGCATCCGTCCGGGCGATCATGCCAACCCTGCGCCCGCCACACCGAACATGCGGTTGGATACGCCGATGTCCGTGACGGACTCGCCGTCCTGGCGCAACGTGGCCCGGCGGGTCGTGCCGCAGGGCGCCCGCCGCAGACTGCGCCGGGCGGCGCTCATGCGCGACTACGCGGGCGACGCGGTGGACTGCCCGTGCTGCGGGCACAGCTTTCGCGAGTTCGCACCCGACGGCCGGGGGAACGCCAACAGGATCTGCCCGTCGTGCGACGCCCATCAGCGTCATCGTCTGCTGGCCTACTGGCTCGACGAGGAGCTCTCCGCCTGGTCGAGCGACGCGATCGACGTGCTGCATTTCGCACCCGAGCCGATCATGGAGCCCAGGCTGAGGGGCATTGCACGCGAGTACCTGAGCACCGACCTCGACGCACCGCAGGCGATGCTCCACGCCGACATCCAGGACCTGCCGCTCGCTGACGACGCGTTCGATCTCGTCGTCTGCAGCCATGTCCTCGAGCATGT
>JAWVFZ010000373.1:0-9221 GCA_033855555.1 Solirubrobacteraceae bacterium | reverse complement strand
GTCTGACCTGCGGGTAGCGTCGGGTGGTGGGTGAGCCCGACCCATCCGCTGCCGAGGACGAGGCCGAGCGCAACTCGCGCCGCCTGCTCGAGCTGCTGCAGGAGATGCGCGTCGCCACCGCCGGCGTGCAGATCCTGTTCGGGTTCCTGCTGGCGGTCCCGTTCCAGCAGGGCTTCGAGCGGGTAACGAGCTTCCAGCGGCACATCTACCTCGCGGTGCTCATCTGCACGGCGCTGAGTGCAGCGCTGCTGATCGCTCCAACCTCCATGCACCGCCTCCTGTTCCGCCGCGGCCAGAAGCTCGAGATCATCGAGTACGCCAACCGCATGGTGATCGGCGGGCTTGTCCTGCTGGCGTTGGCGATGGTCGGCGTCGTGCTCCTGCTCACCGACGTGATCTTTGGGCCCGGCGCCGCCATCGCGGTCACCGTCCCGGTCGCGCTGGTCTTCGCCTCGACCTGGTTCTTGATCCCGCTGGTGCGCAGGGGACGGCGGCTGTGATCGCGATCCTCGACATCGACGGCACGCTCGTCGACACCAACTACCAGCACACCGTCGCGTGGCACCGGGCGCTGCGCCGGCATGGGGCGAAGGTCGCGATGTGGCGGATCCACCGCCACATCGGCATGGGCGGCGACAAGAGCGTCGCCGCGCTGTGCGGTCGCGAGTTCGACGCCGAGCATGGCGACGCGGTCCGCAGCGAGGAGGGCGAGCGCTACATGGAGATGATCGGCGAGGTCGAGCCGTTCGAGGGCGCACGCGAGCTGATCGAGGACCTCAAGGCGGACGGGCATACGGTGGTGCTCGCTTCGTCGGCAAAGCCGGTGGAGGTCGAGCACTACCTCGACCTACTCGACGCCCGCAAGCTCACCGACGCCTGGACCCACAGCGGCGACGTCGATGAGACCAAACCGGCGCCCGACCGCATCCGTACCGCGCTCGACAAGGCCGGCGTCGACGAGCCTGGCCTGATGATCGGGGATACGCCGTGGGACGTGAAGGCCGCCGCCGACGCCGGCGTCGAGACCGTGGCCGTGCTGACGGGCGGCTTCTCGGCGGCCGAGCTGCGCGACGCCGGTGCGATCGCAGTCTTCGAGAGCGTGGAGCAGCTACGCGCCGGGTTGGTCTCCACGCCTCTCGGGTAATAGGCCGGCAATGAGCATCCTCGACAAGATCACTGGCCGCGCCAAGAAGGCCGCGGGCGACATCACCGACGACGCCGGACTCCGTCAGGAGGGTCGTCAGGAGGAGCGCAAGGGTGAGGCCAAGGACGAGCTCGGCCGCGCCCAGGAGCGCGCCGACGCCAAGGCGGATGAGGTCGCCGACCTCGAGCGCAGGACGTCCTGATGGTCGTGCCGCAGCCCGGCGAGGAGCCCACTCCGGCCGTCCCGGAGCCTGGCACGGTGCCTGCGGATCCCACGCCGGATCCGCCCGACGTGCCGGTGCCCGACGAGGACCCGGACACCGCGCCGGATCCGACCGAGAGCTAGCTGGAGGCCCGCCGGCCGTGTGCCGGCGGGCTACCGCTTCTTCTTGGAGTCGACCGCGCGCTGCAGCTGGTCCTTGTTCATCGAGGACCGCCCTTCGATGTTCATCTCGCGCGCCTCGTTGTAGAGCTGGTCGCGCGTACGACCCTTCTCGCGGTTCGTGCCCGAGCGCAGCCCGCCACGGCGGCCCGAGCTGATGTCCCGCGTCGAGGTTCGCGACCGTGTGCGCGACTCGCCGGCACGAGCGCGTTCCTTGTTGACGGTGCGCGCCGCGATCTCCTCAGCGCGGTCCTCGGACGCGCCGCGCTCCTTGACGCTCTCCTTGACGTGCTCGTACTGACGGGCGCGCTTGGTGCCCTTCTTGACTCCGGCAGGCGGCATCAGGCCAATCCCTCCGCTTCGTATTCCCGCAGGTATCCCTCGAAGAGGCGGCGGTGGCCCTCCTCGTCGCGGAGGATCGCGATCACCATGTCGTTGGTGACCGGGTCGATGCCCTCGGTCTCCTCGATGATGTGGTTGTAGTGCTCGATTGCGCCGGTCTCGGCTTCGATCACGCCCTTGATGACGTGCACGATGTCGGTCTGCTTGTCGGGCGGCTGCAGGTACGTCTGCTCTGCGTTGAAGTCCATCGAGCCCGGGACGACGCCGTAGAGCTCCTTGATGCGCGCCGCGAACTGCTGCGCATGACCGAGCTCCTCCTGGATGTCCCCTTCGAGCGATTCGATGATCTCCTGAGCGCGCACGCCGTCGGGGTTGACCGAGTTGGCGATGTAGCTCATCACCGTCTCGATCTCCATCCAGTAGGCGGTGCTGAGGAGCTCGACGATCGCCTCCCGCTTGGCGGTGTTGGCATCGGCCAAAATGCCTTGGCTCGCGTTTCGGGTCTGTGCCATGGGGTCAAGCTACCCCCGATACGGATTCAAGAAAAGGAGGCCCGTCATGGGCAAACTGGACGGCAAGACGGTTGCGATCCTGGCGACTGAGGGCGTGGAACAGATCGAGCTCACCGAGCCCCGTAAGGCGGTTGAGGACGCAGGCGCGGAGGTCACCCTGCTGTCGCTCGAGGCCGGCGAGTTCCAGGGCTTCGAGCACCTCGACAAGGGCGAGACGTTCACCGCCGACAAGGCGGTCAAGGACGTCAGCGCCGACGACTTCGACGCGCTGATCCTCCCCGGCGGCGTCGCCAACCCCGACTTCCTTCGGATGGACCCCGACGCCGTCGGCTTCGTCCGGGATTTCGTGGATTCCAAGAAGCCCGTCGGCGTCATCTGCCACGGGCCGTGGACGCTGGTGGAGGCCGGCGCGGTGAAGGGCCGGACGATCACGTCGTGGCCGTCGCTGCAAACCGACATCCGCAACGCAGGCGGCACCTGGGTCGACGAGGAGGTCCGCGTCGACAACGGCCTGGTGTCGAGCCGCAAGCCGGACGATCTGCCCGCGTTCTGCGCGAAGATCGTCGAGGAGTTCGCCGAAGGCCCGCATGAGGACGCCCCCGGCGTCGCGGGCGAGTCGCGCTTCACCAGGAAGGAGAGCGCGGCCGCTTCCTAGCCGCGCCGCAACTTCCCCTGCGCGCTGCGTCAATGCGGCGCGCATGGGGGAGAATGTGCCCTATGCCTCGTTCCATGTGGACCGGCGCGATCAGCTTCGGCCTGGTCACGGTGCCTGTGAAGCTCTACAGCGCCGTGCAGCGCAAGAGCGTCCGCTTCCATCAGCTCAGCGGCAAGACCGGCGTGCGCATCCAGCAGAAGCGCGTCGACCCCTCCACAGGCGATGAGATCGCCTACGAGGACATCGTCAAGGGCTATGAGATCGCCCCGGACCAGTATGTCCTGATCGAGCCCCAGGAGCTCGAGGCGCTCGATCCGGTCAAGACCAAGACGATCGAGATCCAGGACTTCGTCGCGCTCGACGAGATCGACCCGATCTTCTACGACCATCCGTACTACCTCGCACCTGGCCCGGGTGGCGCAAAGCCCTACAGGCTGCTCTACGACGCGATGGTCGAGACGCGACGCGTCGCGATCGCCAAGGTCGTCATCCGCCAGAAGGAGAACCTCGTCGCGATCCGGCCGATGGATGGCGGCGTCCTGGGCATGTCGACCATGATCTTCGCCGACGAGGTCGTGCCGGCCGATCGCATCGACGACATCCCGGACGACGTCCAGACCAACGAGCGCGAGGTCGAGATGGCCAAGATGCTCGTCGACTCGCTCGCGGGCGACTTCGAGCCCGGCAAGTACGCCGACACCTACCGCGAGGACGTGCTGGCGCTGATCGAGCGCAAGGCCGAGGGCAAGGAGGTGGCCGTCCAGCCCGCGCGCGAGGAGGACGCCAAGCCGGTGCCCGACCTCATGGCGGCGCTCAAGGCCTCGCTGGACGCGGTGCAGAAGGGCAAGCCGGAGGCCGACGGTAAGTCGGGTGCCAAGAAGGAGCCCGCCAAGCCGCGGGCGAAGAAGGCGCCGGCCAAGAGGCCGGCCGCCAAGCGCTAGCTGTCGTTTGCGAAACGCGGGGGAGTGGGGCGCCACTTCCGGGTATGCACGTCGCCACGATGGCGAGCACCCCGACGACACGACTGCGGCGCTCGGACTGCGCCGGGCCCGGGCTGACGCGGCGCCGCCGCGGCAAGGGATTCGAGTACCTCGGTCCGGACGGCGAGCGCATCGACGACGACGAGGTGCTGGCGCGCATCGGCGAGCTTGCGATCCCGCCCGCGTGGCAGGGCGTCTGGATCTGCCCCTACCCGGGGGGCCACATCCAGGCGACCGGCACCGACGACCGCGGCCGCAAGCAGTACCTGTACCACCCGCGCTGGCGCGCGCGGCGCGACCAGCAGAAGTTCGACGAGATGGTGGTCTTCGCACGGGCTCTGCCTGATCTGCGCGAACGCCTCGCAGCAGACCTCGAGGGCAGCCGGATGGACCGCCGGCACGTCCTGGCCTGCGCGGTGCGGCTGCTGGATCGCGGCTTCTTCCGGATCGGGTCGGAGGACTACGCGGTCAGCAACGAGAGCTACGGCCTGGCGACGATGAAGAAGCGCCACGCGCGCGTCAACGGCGACACGCTGCTGTTCGACTATCCCGCCAAGAGCGGCAAGCGCAGGATCCAAGCGGTGGTCGACCCCGCGATCGCCGACACGATCACCCAGCTGAAGAACCGCCGCGGCGGGGGGGACGAGCTGCTCGCCTACAAGAGCTCGGGCCGCTGGGTTGATGTCCGCTCTGCGGACATCAACGCCTATCTCAAGGAGTCGACGGGCCTCGACGTCTCGGCGAAGGACTTCCGCACCTGGGGCGCGACGGTGATGGCGGCCGTTGCGCTGGCCGTCTCCGGCCATGTGGCCGGGACCAAGACCGGGCGCAAGCGCGCGATCGGGCGGGCCGTCAAGGAGGTCGCCTACCACCTGGGCAACACGCCGGCGGTCGCACGCGCGTCCTATATCGACCCGCGTGTCTTCGACCGCTACCGCGACGGCGTGATCGTCGCGGTGCACGACCTGGCGGCCGACCCATCCGCGACGGCGATCCAGGGCGACATCGAGGACGCCGTGCTGGAGCTGATCACCGGGAGCAAGCGGGCGCCCGGGCTGCACCGCGCGGACCAGCTCGCGGCGTAGACGGTCTAAGCCTGCGGGGAGGCGGGCGCTTCGTCTACGTCGAGCGCCTTGATGGCGTCCTCGCGCGTCGAGCTGATCGGGAAGATCTGGTCGAGGCCCGTGATCTCGAAGGTCTTGGCGATGTTCTCGTCGACGTTGACGATCGTCAG
The DNA here is from genome assembly GCA_033855555.1 of Solirubrobacteraceae bacterium. Taxonomy (GTDB): domain Bacteria; phylum Actinomycetota; class Thermoleophilia; order Solirubrobacterales; family Solirubrobacteraceae; genus AC-49. The sequence continues at coordinate 3,973 of JAWVFZ010000373.1, read as the reverse complement.
GCGGCCGTCGCGCGAGCGCAGGCGCTTGACCGCGCCTATCAAGACGCCGAGGGCCGTCGAGTCCAGGAAGGTCGTGTCGGTCAGGTCGACCGCGATCCGCGAGTGGCCGGACTCGATGGCCTCCGACAGCGCAGCCTTCATGTCCGGGGCGGTGAACAAATCGATCTCGCCCCGAACGGCGATCACATGCCGCTCTGCGTCGAGCGATTCCTGGCTGAGGCTGAACTCCGGTGGCATCGCGTTCCTATTGTGACGGTTTCAGTTCTCGGACGATCCGAACGACAGGCGGATGCGTAGCTGCTCGCCTGCGTCGCCCGCGGTCTTGTCGACCTCATCGGCCACCCTTTCGAGCACATTGCCCACGCCCGGGAGCGTCGCGTCGGCGACGAGCCCCTCGGTTCCGCCCGCCGCGAGTGGGCCGACGACGAGCTCCAGCCAGGAGTCGTCTGTGCGCACCACCACGCGGAGATGGTCGCCGGTGGAGAAGCGCGGCGCGTGTGCCGCGACGGCATCGGTGATGAGCAGCGCGTCGTCGAGACGGTCGATCGGGCATTGCGCGCGCGCGGCGAGCATGCCGACGACGCGGCCCAGGACTGCGCCGACGAGCGGCCCGTGGGCGACGGACACCGTGGCCTCGTTGGGCTTGGGGTTGTCAACGGCGCTCAAGCCGGGGCCTCGCCGTCGGCGAGCGAGAAGGTCATGCGCACCTCGGTGCGCTCGTCGGTGCCCTTACCGAGCTCAAGCGACTCGGCCAGGGTCGCGATCAGCGGCAGCCCGAGCCCGAGCCCGGGGCTGTCGGCCCGGGGGAGCATCCCGCGGCCCTCGTCGTGGACGACCACCGTGAGCCGGTGGTCGCGCACCCACGCGCTGACGCCGAGTGGCCCCTCGCCGTCCGGATAGGCGTGGACGACCACGTTCGTGCACGCCTCGGTCACCGCGAGCTTGATGTCGGCCAGCGCCTGGTCGGGCACGTCGAGCGCGTCCCCGAAACCGCCGAGGGCGTGGCGGACGACCGCGACGTTCTCCGCGCGGGCCGGCAGCGTCAACTCGAGATCAGGACTCTTGGGCACGTCAGGACCGTGTGCAGCGTCGAGGGGCGGCGAATTGCCGGGATCGTCAGCCGTAGTGCCCATCGCCCCCTCCTTCTAGTCGCGTGCTTGCCGGGCCGGGAGTCTATGCCCCGGACTCGCATCCCGGCGCGGAGCTTCGCTACGCTTCCGGCTCCTTCCCCCCGCCCTCCGCGCCGCCGCACGGGAGCGTCCATGTCTTCAGTCAACCAGCCGCCACAGGCCGACGGCCTCTACGACCCTAGGTTCGAGCACGATGCGTGCGGCGTCGCCATGGTGGCGCGCCTCGACAACGTGCCGACCCACGACGTCGTCGACCGCGCGCTCGTCGCGCTCGACAACCTCGAGCACCGCGGGGCGGAGGGGGCGGACGTCCGGACCGGCGACGGGGCCGGGATCCTGGTCCAGATGCCCGACGCGTTCCTGCGCGCCGTCGTGGACTTCGAGCTGCCGCCGCGCGGCCAGTACGGGGTGGCGCAGTGCTTCCTGCCGACCGATCCGGCGCGCCGGGAGAAGATCGAGCAGCTGGTCGAGCTGAACGTGCGCGTCGAGGGTCAGCGCGTTCTCGGCTGGCGCGACGTGCCGGTCGACGAGCAGCACGTCGGCGACACCGCCGCCGCCTCACGACCGTGCATGCGGCAGCTGTTCATCGCCGCCGGCCCGGGCTTCGAGGGCAATGACATGGCCTTCGAGCGCAAGCTCTACGTGATCCGGCGAATCGTCGAGATCGCGGCGGGGCCAGACTTCTACGCGTCGTCGTGCTCGTCGCGCACCCTTGTCTACAAGGGGATGTTGATCTCCCACCAGCTCCGGCACTTCTATCCGGACCTGGCCGACGAGCGCTTCGCCTCCGCGCTGGCGCTGGTGCACTCGCGCTTCTCGACCAACACCTTCCCGAGCTGGGAGCGCGCGCACCCCTATCGGGTGATCTGCCACAACGGCGAGATCAACACCCTGATGGGCAACGTCAACTGGATGCGCGCCCGCGAGAGCCAGCTGGCCAGCGAGCTCTTCGGCATCGACCTCCAGAAGGTGATGCCCGTCGTGCGTCCGGGCGGGTCGGACTCCGCGACGTTCGACAACGTGCTCGAGCTGCTCATGCTCGCCGGCAGGACGTTGCCGCACGCGGCGATGATGATGATCCCCGAGGCCTACCGCGATCGCGACGACCTCCCGGAGCACCTCAAGGGCTTCTACGCCTACCACGCGTGTCTCATGGAGCCGTGGGACGGCCCCGCGTCGGTGTGCTTCACCGACGGCACGCTCGTCGGCGCGACCCTGGACCGCAACGGGCTGCGCCCCGGCCGCTGGGTCGAGACCAAGGACGGCCACGTGATCCTCGGCTCCGAGGCCGGGATGCTGCCGATCCTGCCCGACAACGTGAAGCGCCTCGGCCGGCTCGCGCCGGGCAAGCTCTTCCTCGTCGACCTCGACAAGGGCCGCATCGTGGAGGACCATGAGGTCAAGCGCGAGGTGGCGACGCAGCGGCCCTACGGCCAGTGGGTCGCCGAGAACGTCGTGCACTTCAACGACCTTCCGCCGAGGCAGGCGCGTCCACTCGAAGAGCCGCTGCGCGCCCTGCAGCTGGCGTTCGGCTACACGCAGGAGGACCTGCGCGTGCTGATCGGCCCGATGGCGCGGGCGGGCGAGGAGCCGATCGGCTCGATGGGCAACGACAACGCGCTCGCGGTCCTCTCCGACATGCGCCCGCCACTGTTCTCCTACTTCAAGCAGCTCTTCGCGCAGGTCACCAACCCGCCGATCGACCCGATCCGCGAGTCGATCGTCATGTCGCTGGCCACAGGCGTCGGGGCCGAGCAGAACCTGCTCGACGAGACGCCCGCGCATGCCCATCAGCTGGTCATGGACCAGCCGATCCTGCGCAACCACGAGCTCGAGACGCTGCGCGAGGTCGACACCTCGGTCTTCCGCTCGCACACGATCGATCTCACATGGCCGGTCGCCGAGGGCCCCACCGGCATGGCGGCGCGGCTGGCGAACGTCTGCGACGAGGCCCACGACGCGATCCAGGCCGGCATCAACGTCGTGATCCTGTCCGACCGCGCGGTCTCGCCCGAGCGGGCGGGGATCCCGTCGCTGCTGGCAGTGGCGGCGGTGCATCACCACCTCGTGCGCCTCGGAACGCGCCTGCGCGCCGGCTTGGTGCTCGAGTCCGGGGAGCCGCGCGAGGTCCACCATTTCGCGACGCTCATCGGCTACGGCGCCAGCGCCATCAACCCGTACGTGATGTTCGAGACGGTCGGCGAGATGGTCCGCGAGGGCCGGGTGGCGAACACCCACGACGTCGTCGAGGCCGAGCTGAGGATGGTCAAGGGCCTCGGCAAGGGCCTGCTCAAGACGATCTCGAAGATGGGCATCTCGACGATCCAGTCCTACAACGGTGCGCAGATCTTCGAGGCCGTCGGCCTCGAGCACGGGCTGATCGACCGTCATTTCGCCGGGACCGCGTCGCGCATCGGCGGGATCGGCATCGACGTGCTCGCCCAGGAGACGCTCGACCGCCATACGCGCGCATACCCGCGCGCGGTCGAGGATCTGCTGCCGGTCGGCGGCGTCTATGCCTGGCGCCGCGACGGCGAGAAGCACCTCTGGAACCCGGAGACGATCGCGACCATCCAGCACGCGGTCCGGCTCGAGTCCCAGGAGAAGTACGACGAGTACGCGGCGATGGTCAACGACCAGGCCTCGCGCGAGGCGACGCTGCGCGGGCTGCTGCGGTTCCGTACCGCCGGCGTCGAGCCGATCCCGATCGACGAGGTCGAGCCGTGGACCGAGATCGTCAAGCGGTTCGCGACCGGCGCGATGTCACTCGGCTCGATCTCCACCGAGGCTCACGAGACGCTCGCGATCGCGATGAACCGCCTCAGCGGCCGCTCGAACACCGG
>JAWVFZ010000372.1:0-4494 GCA_033855555.1 Solirubrobacteraceae bacterium | reverse complement strand
CCGCGAACGAGAGGTTGGGCCGGTCGAAGCCGGTCGAGACCTTCACGGGCTCGCGCAGGCGCAGGCGCACCGCGATGTCCTTGGCGACCTCCGGCGTCGCGGTGGCGGTGGACGCGACGATCGCCTTGGCCCCCAGCCACCGTGCTGCGTCCGCAAGGCGGAAGTAATCGGGGCGGAAGTCGTGGCCCCATTGCGAGACGCAGTGCGCCTCGTCGACGACGAACAGCCCGAGTGACGCCTCGCGCAGGCCCTCGAGGAAGCCCGGCGACGCAAACCGCTCGGGCGCGACGTAGAGCAGCTTGACCTCGCCTGCGCGCGCCCGTGCGAGCGCCTCGCGGTTCGTGCCCGCGTCCTGCTGGGCGTTGACGAGCGCGGCCCGGCCTGGGGCGACCCGCTGCAGAGCCCCGACCTGATCGGCCATCAGCGAGACGAGCGGCGAGACGACGACCGTCAGGTCCTCGCGCATCAGCGCGGGAAGCTGGTAGCAGAGCGACTTGCCCGCGCCGGTCGGCATGACCACGAGCACGTCGCGATCGCCGAGCGCCGCTGCGACGGCCTCCTCCTGGCCCGGCCTGAAGTCCTCGAAGCCGAACCACTGCTCCAGCGCTGTGTGCAACTCAGTCATCGGGCGTCCGAGGATACGACGGCGCTCGGCGAGCACCTGGGGTGGTCACGAAGGCGGCGCAGTCGCGCGTGCTTCCATCATGCGGTAGCGCCCGAAGGACCGGTAGCCCATCGCCGCGTAGACCGCCTCGCCGGCCGCCGTGGCCTCCAGCGTGGTGGTCGTGCAGCCGTCCTGCGCGGCCTGGCGCAGCGCCGCGCGCATGCATTCCGCGGCGAGGCCCTGGCGGCGCTCGCCGGGAAGGGTCGCGACGAACACGACCTCCGCATTGGCCTCATGGACGAACGCTCCAGCGCAGGCCAGCGGCGCGCCGTTCCGCTGTGCGATGGCCGCGCGGTAGCCGTCGGCGTTCAACCGGCGCATCACCGGGGCGAGGTGCTCCGCCGGCAGTCCGTAGGCGGCGTCGTTGACCGTTCCGATCTGCGCCCAGTCCACCTCGTGCGCGATCGCTGCCGGGACGTCGCGCGGCGCGATGTCGACCCTGTCGAGCTCCGCGGCCATGAGCATCGGCGTGCCGTCGACGGCCATCCCGCGCGCGGCGCACGCCTCTGCGACCTCGTCGTGGCCTGGCTGGACCCAGATGCACCATGCCTCCACGGGCGCGAAGAAGGCCGCAAGCTGCTCGAGCGGCACGCCTGCCGGATCGTCGTAGACCGCCGCGTTGACGAACGACCGCTCGGGCCGCGCGGTCGTGAGCAGCGCCTGCACCGAGCCGAAGTCGCGGGCCTCAGAGCCCGCCGAGGCGAACGTCGCGTACCACGCGCGGTGGCCGGCGACCTGTCGGGCGACCAGATCCACGGCCCGAACTGGGGGCTCAGGCCTGGACGAGCGGCAGCGAGCGCTCGAGTGCGAACTTGTCGTTCGCGACCTCGGTGCCCGCCAGCGGGTACTCGCCGCTGAAGCAGGCGTCGCAGTGGCGCGCGCGCTCGCCGCGGACGGCCTCGTAGACCCCCTCGAGCGACAGATAGGCCAGCGAGTCGCAGCCCAGCTCCGCCGCGACCTCTTCGGGCGTGCGGTTGTGGGCGATCATCTCCTCGCGCGTGGACATGTCGATGCCGTAGTGGCACGGATGCTTGATCGGCGGCGCGCTGATGCGCATGTGCACCTCGCGCGCGCCGGCATCGCGCAGCATCTGGACGATCTGCCGCGTCGTGTTGCCGCGGACGATCGAGTCGTCGACGACGACGAGCCGCTGACCGCCGACGATCTCGGGCAGCGGGTTGAACTTCAGCCGCAGGCCGTGCTTGCGCAGCTCCTGGCCGGGCTGGATGAACGTCCGCGCCACGTAGCGGTTCTTGACGAAGCCGTCGTCCTGCGGCAGGCCAGTGGCGCGCGCATAGCCGCGGGCGGCCGGGTTGCCCGAGTCCGGCACCGCGATCACGAGGTCGGCGTCCACGGGCGCCTCGCGGGCGAGGATCTCGCCCATCCGCCCGCGCGCGGCCTGCAGGACGTCGCCGTTCATCCGCGAGTCGGGGCGGGCGAAGTAGATGTACTCGAAGACGCAGAACGCCTCGCGCTCGCCGGACACGATCTGGCGCACCTGCAGGCCCTTCTTGCCGATCGAGACCATCTCGCCGGGCGAGACGTCGCGCATCAGCTTCGCGCCGATGATGTCGAACGCGCATGACTCGCTCGCGACGCAATAGCGGTCGCCCAGCTGGCCGAGCACGAGCGGGCGCAGGCCGGCCGGGTCGCGGAAGGCGATGACGCGGTCCTTGGTCATGACAACTGTGGAGAAGGCGCCCTTCAGCCGCGGCAGCACGTCGGCGATCGCGTCCTCGAGCTTCTCGGCCGGGTGCGAGGCGAGCAGCGCGGCGATGATCTCCGAGTCCGACGTGCCCAGCAGCTGGACGCCCTGGTCGCGCAGCTCCGCGTGGAGCTCGACGGCGTTGATCAGGTTGCCGTTGTGGGCCAGCGCGAGCTCGCGCCGGTTGCCGCCGCTGCCCGCGCTGCGATGCACCGGCTGGGAGTTCTCCCAGTCGTTTGAGCCCGTCGTCGAGTAGCGGACATGGCCGATCGCGAGGTCCCCGCCAAGCGCGCGCAGGTCGTGCTCCTTGAAGACCTGGTTGACCAGGCCGAGCGCGCGCTGGGTGATGATGTACCCGCCATCGTCGGCGGCGGCGATGCCGGCCGATTCCTGCCCGCGGTGCTGCAGGGCGTAGAGGGCGAAGTAGGCGTGGCGCGAGACGTCGACCTCCGGGGCGTAGATCCCGAAGACGCCGCACTCGTCCCGCGGTCCGTCGCGTTGCGAGAGGTCGAGAGGCATTGGGGCGAGCCTGAGATTCAGAGTAGCAGCGCGGGCGGGCGGTTCCGGGCGGTGTGGCCGCTCGCCCTGGCCGTTCACGGGAATAGCGGGGCAAGCGCGCCGTGTGCGATCCGCAGCTCGTCCAGCGACCAGGACAGCGCTCCGATGCGCAGCTCGTGGCCGCCGACCGTGCCCGCGATCCACACGTCGGTCGCCAGCGAATCGATCGCGCCGCGGTCGCCTGTGACGATGAAGCCGCCGCCGTAGGACTCGCCGAAGAGCTGCTCCTCGGAGGCCTCGTCGGCAAGCGTGGCGCCGATGCCGCCCAGCAGGCAGCACTCGGCCAGCGCGACGGCATAGCCGCCCTCGGCGACGTCGTGGCAGGTCCGGATCGCCCCGGAGCGGACGGCTTCGCGGACCGCCGCCTGGGCCGAGCGAACCCGCTCGATGTCGACGGGAGGCAGGCCGTCGGGCAGCGGCTCGCCGCGCAGCTTGGCCAGCTCACTGGCAGCGAGCGAGGGGCGGAAATGGCCGACGAACGCGATCGTGTCGCCCGCTTGTGCGAACCCGCTCTGGCCGGCGCGCGCGGGGTCCGGCAGCTCGCCGACCATGCCGACGACGGGCGTCGGGTAGATCGGGCCCTCGACGCCCTCGTTGTAGAGCGAGACGTTGCCCCCGACGACCGGGACGTCGAGCGCGCGGCAGCCCTCGCCGAGGCCGCGCACGGCCTCCGTCAGCTGCCAGGCGATGTGGGGCTTCTCGGGGTTGCCGAAGTTCAGGCAGTTCGTCAAACCCAGCGGCAGCGCGCCGACGCACGCCAGGTTCGCCGCGCACTCGAGCACCGCCTCGACCGCGCCCGTATACGGATCGGCTGCGACGCGCCGGCCGTTGCCGTCGATCGAGACGCCGATCGCGCCGTCGCCGACGATCAGCACGGCTGCGTCGGCCTGCTCGGGGCGGCGCGCGGTGCGCGAGCCGACCATGCAGTCGTACTGCTCGAAGAGCGGGCGGCGCGACGCGATGTTCGGCGAGCCGAGCAGCGCCAGCAGCGTGTCGCGCGCGCCGGCGGCCGGATCCAGGCTCGCGGACGGCGCAGGGTAGAGCGAGCCCGACGGCTTCTCGGGCGCGAGGTCGTAGATCGGGCAATCGTCGACGAGCGCGGCGACCGGCATGTCCCCGACGAGCTCTTCGCCGCGGAAGATGCGCATGTGGCGCGTGTCGGTGACCTCGCCGATGGCCGTGCCGTGGACCTCCCACTTCTCGCACAGCGCGAGCACTTCGTCGACGCGCGACGGCTCGGCGACGCAGAGCATCCGCTCCTGGGACTCGGAGACCATGATCTCGAACGGCTCCATGTCGGCCTCGCGCAGCGGCACCCTGGAGACGTCGAGGTCGATCCCGACCTCGCCCTTGGACGCCATCTCGCTCGCGCTCGACGTGAGCCCCGCCGCGCCGAGGTCCTGCAACGAGACGAGCAGCCCGCGCTCGAGCAGCTCCAGCGAGCACTCGATCAGCTTGTTCTCCTCGAACGGGTCGCCCACCTGGACGGTCGGGCGCTTGTCGGCGTCGCCGTCGCCCAGCTCGGCGGAGGCCAGCACCGAGGCGCCGCCGATGCCGTCGCGGCCGG
>JAWVFZ010000371.1:0-8942 GCA_033855555.1 Solirubrobacteraceae bacterium | reverse complement strand
ATCCGCGGCAACCTGCTGATGGCGCTGTCGAACAAGTTCGGCTGGCTCGTGCTGACGACCGGCAACAAGTCGGAGATGGCGGTCGGCTATTCCACGCTCTACGGCGACAGCGCCGGCGGCTTCGCGGTCATCAAGGACGTGCCGAAGCTGATGGTCTACCGGCTCGTCGCCGAGCGCGGGCGCCGCGACCCCGACAATCCCGTGCCGCCGACGATCGTCTCGCGGCCGCCCTCGGCCGAGCTGCGCGCAGACCAGAGCGACGCCGATTCGCTGCCGCCCTACGAGGTGCTCGACCGCATTCTCGAGGGCTACGTCGAGCAGGATCTCGGCCGCGATCAGCTCATCGCCCGCGGGCTTCCGGCCGAGGACGTGGAGCGAATCATCCGGCTCGTCGACCGCGCCGAGTACAAGCGCCGCCAGAACCCGCCGGGCCCGAAGGTCACGAGCAAGGCCTTCGGTCGCGATCGGCGCGTGCCGATCACCAACCGCTACGGCGGCTAGCTGGTTTCGTGGGCAGGCGGCTGTGCGGCTGTAGCGGGAGATTCGGGTGGCGCGCAGCGCGGTTTGTTCGCGGCGGGCTTGGCATTGGTTGCCAGCGGGTGAGGAGGAGGGCGAACCACACCCGTTCTGGGCCGGATGTTCCACCCATACGGTGGTATATCCGGCCCACAACAGACCAGCCAGCGACTGGGGGTCAAGTCTTTCATTGCCACATTTGCTCGGTTGCGCGCGGAGCCGGGTGTGAGTGGCGCGCAGCGCGCTTCGTCTGGGCCGGCTGGGCGTTGGTTGTTTGCGGGTGAGGGTAAGCCGCGCACGCCCGGCTGCTTCCGGAAGGGTGACTGCGACGTTGCCCTTCATATGGGAGGGCAACGTCAGATTGAACTGCGCTACAGCACGACCGAGTGAAAGGGAAGCGCTGTCGCCGTGGTTGGATCCGGCCGGTCGTGGCGCGTGAGTAACGAAACCCACGGTGACGGGGGGTTTCGTTACAAGCGGCCCGCGCTTGACGCATCGCTGAGGGATGTTTCGCTCAGCGCAACATCCGTCGGTCGCGTCGCCCAAGTCACAGCCAAGGCCCTTTCCTCAATGACCAGCCCCACGCGCCGCGACCCGCACGCGCCTGGACTGAACGCCCCCGCTCCTCATCCCAAGCACGCCAATGTGGCAATGAAAGACCTGACCCCGTCGTCTGCGACCGCTACGTTCGCGGGGAGAACGGCTAACGCACCGCGATCGTCATGCGAACGAGGGCGCAGAGACGATCCTCGTCGTCGGTGATCTCGACCTCCCACACCCACGTCGTCCGCCCGCGGTGGCGTGCCCGGCCGGTGGCATGGATCGTGCCGCCGAGGATGGGCCGCAGGAAGCTCGTCTGGTTGGAGAGCCCCTGGGCGCTCTTGCCGTCCGCGTGGACGGCGAAGTAGGTCGCCATCGACGTCGTGGACTCGGCGATCGAGGCGAAGACGCCGCCGTGCACGAGGCCGGCCGGCTGCTTGTGGCGGTCCTCGACGTCGACGTGGGCGCGGATCAGCCCGTCGCCGACCTCGTCGATGACGAGCCCGTAGAGCCCGTCGAAGCCCTGGTCGATCGCGTGCGGTAGATCCATTGGGAGCGGCACGATATCGGCAGCGCTCCGGTAGCCTCGCCGCCCCATGGGTCGCCTCGACCAGCTTCCACCCGATCAGCGCGCCGTCCTGCAACTCCTGCTCAAGCAGGGCAAGAGCTACGACGAGATCGCCTCGCTGCTTCGCATCGACCGCTCGGCCGTCCAGGCCCGGGCCCACGAGGCGCTCGACGCGCTGGGCCCCGAGGACGCCACGGATCTGCCGCCGGCGCGCCAGAACGAGATCGGCGACTACCTGCTGGGCCAGCAGGACGCATCGCATCAGCAGGCGACCCACACCTTCCTCGAGGGCTCGGCCTCCGGCCGCGCCTGGGCGCGCGTCGTGTCCTCCGAGCTGCGCGAGCTCTCGCCGGACGCCCTGCCGGAGATCCCGGCCGAGGGCGCGGCCGAGCTCGACGAGGCCTTCGCCGCGCTGGAGGCCCGCAAGGCCGCCCGCGACGAGCACGAGCGGTCCTCGAAGCTCGGCGGGATCCTGCTGCTGGTCGGCCTGGGCATCGCGGTCGCCGTGGCGCTCGTCCTGGTGCTCAACGGCGGCAGCGACAAGAAGGCCACGGGGCCGGTCGGCGGCGGCACCACCACCACGACCACACCGGCGTCGACCTCCACGAATGCGGCCACCACGCCGACGGTCGAGGCTCAGGTCAACCTCTTCCCTCCCAACGGCGGCAAGAAGCCGCTCGGCGTCGCCAACGTCGTCTCCCAGCAGGGCCAGCGCGGCATCGCGCTCGTCGGCCAGAGCCTGCCGGCGACCGGCGGGAAGTTCGCCTACGCGATGTGGCTGACCTCGGCGTCGGCCGCCAAGCGCCTCGGCTTCTTCCCGGCGGTGAAGGCCAACGGCCGCATGCAGGGCTTCGTCCTGGCGCCCGCGGACTTCGCGAGCTACACGAAGCTCGTCGTCACGCGCGAGACCCAGAAGAACCCGAAGGTCCCGGGCCCCATCGTCCTCAGCGGCGACCTGCCGAAGAAGTAGCTAACCGGACGCCAGCAGCTTCCCGGGGTTCATGACCCCGGCCGGGTCCAGCTCGCGCTTGACCGCGCGCAGCGCAGCAAGGCCGCCTTCTGACACCTCGCGCCCCAGCCACGCAGCGTGATCGAGGCCGACTGCGTGGTGGTGGCTGAGCGTGCCGCCGGCCGCAACGATCGCGTCGCACGCCGCGGTCTTGATCTCGCGCCATTGCTCGATCTCCGCGCCGTCGCGCTGGCGGGCGATGAACGTGAAGTACAGCGACGCGCCCGTCTCGTAGAGGTGGCTCAGGTGGCAGAGCACGACCGGTGCGTGGGCGCGCAGCGCGTCGCCCACGGCGCGGTACAGCGGCTGCAGGTTCGCCCACGTCGTCGCGGTCTCGAGCGTCTCTGCCATCACGCCGCGGTCCATGAGCTCGTCGCGCAGGTACGGGCCGTCGAAGCGCCCCTTCTCCCAGGCGCGCCCGGGCGCCCTGCCGAGCGCGACCGCGCCGTGGCGCCGCAGGATCGCCACCGCCGCCGCGCGCTCGGATTCGACCGAGTCCAGCGTCCCCTCCCAGCCCGCGATCGCCAGGCAGCCGCGGTCGACGCCGCGCGCCCGCAGGTAGCGCTCGGCAAGCTGCGCCACCGCGCCGTCGCGCCGGGCCATCGCGAACGACACCTCGGTCTCGCGCTCGTCGCTGAGCCGGGCGACATGCGGCGCGGCGCCCTCTTGCTCCAGCGCGCGGAACGCCTCGGCGCCCTGATCGAAGGAACCGAACATGAAGCCCTCGTAGCGCCGCTCCGAGGGCGCCCGGCGCACGCGCAGCGAAACCTCGGTCAGCACGCCGAGCGCGCCCTCCGAACCGACGAGCAGCTCGCGCAGGTCGGGCCCCGCCGCGCTCGCGGGAGCGGTGAGCAGGTCCACGTCAGCCGCGGGGCAGGCCGCGCGCAGGCCCACGACCATCGCGTCGATGCGTCCGTAGCCGGTGCTCGCCTGCCCGGCCGAGCGCGTGGCGACACAGCCGCCGACCGTGGCGTACTCGTAGCTCTGCGGGAAGTGGCCCAGCGTGAACCCGCGCGCGTTCAGGGCGGCCTCCGCGGCTGGCAGCTGGATCCCGGGCTGGAACGTGGCGATCCGTGAGCGCTCGTCGAGTGCGAGCAGGCGCTCCATCGCCCCGAGGTCGAGCACCACGACCGCATGGTGCTCGCCGCGCAGCGCCTCCACCCCACCGACAACGCTGGTCCCGCCGCCGAACGGCACGACCGCCACGCCCGCCGACAGCGCCGCGCGCACCTCCTCGCGGCTGTGCGGCAGCAGGACGGCGTCGGGGGCGTGCTCCAGCGCTCCGGAGCGCATCCTGACGAGGTCGGGGTACGACTTGCCGGCCGCTCGCAATACGCGCGTCGCGTGGTCGCTGCGCACCTCCACGCCCGGCACGTCGACCGGTCGCGGCTCGGGCAGCGCAACATGCTCGAGCGGCATCGGCAGGCGCGGCGCGTCGGCCAGCCCGACCTGGCCGGCGAGCAGCTCCAGCGCAGCGGGCGGCAGTCCGTGCGAGACGTGCGCCGGGTCGCCCCAGCCGAAATGCCGCATCTCCCTACGGGCCATGGATCGCCTCCAGACCGTCCAGCGCGCCGTCCAGCGCCCTGCGCGCGGCGCGGCGGACCATGAAGCCCCCGAAGCGCGCCATGCCCTTGAGCTTCTGGTCCTGGATCAGCGTCACACGGGTGGCGCCTTCGAGTGCCTCGAGGCGGATCTCCGTCTCGGCCGAGACGAGGATGCCCGCAAACGGCGTGCCCTCGACCTCCTGGCGCCAGCGGCGCACCTCGGGCCGGCGCGACTGCATCACGCGGAAGTCCGCGCGGATCGCGCGCCCCTTGTCGGTCCGCAGCAGCTCGGTGAAGCCGTCGCCCTGCACGAGCTCCACGCGCTCGACGCGGGGCCACCAGCGCGGCAGGTGGTAGGGATCGGCGACGGTCGGCCAGAGGTCGTCCGGCGCCACGGCCAGGGTGCGGCTTCGGCTGACCTTCATTCGGCCTCGTCGCGCAACAGCGCGTGGACGTCGTAGCCCTTCAGGCGCTCGCGCCCGCGGAGGAACGCGAGCTCGATCAGGAAGCCACAGCCGACGACGACGCCCCCCAGCTGCTCGGCGAGCTCGCACAGCGCCTTCGCCGTGCCGCCGGTCGCCAGCAGGTCGTCATGGACGAGAACGCGCGCGCCATGCGCCATCGCGTCCGAGTGGACCTCGAGCTCGTCGGTGCCGTACTCGAGCATGTACTCGGCCCGGACCGTCTCGTAGGGCAGCTTGCCGGGCTTGCGGGCGAGCACGAAGCCCGCCTCGAGCTCGCGCGCCAGCGCCGCCCCGAGCAGGAAGCCGCGGGCCTCGGCGGCCACGACCACGTCGGGTCGCAGCGGGCGCGCGACGTCGGCGAGGCGGCGCACGGCTTCGTCGAGCGCGCCGGCGTCGGCCATCAGGGGCGTGATGTCGCGAAACACGATGCCGGGCTTCGGGAAGTCCGGGATGTCGCGAACGAACGCGCGCAGGTCCAAGGGTCCGGGCCTAGTTTGCGATCTTGCGCAGGTCCCGCACAAGCAGCAGGTGCTTGAGGTGCGAGGTGACGGCCGCGAGGTTCTCCAGCGCCTCCAGCGCCTCCTTGCGGCGCGCCGGGTTGCGGGACCGCAGGGCCGGGGCGAGGATCTGCTGCAGCAGCGCCGACTCGCGGTCGGCGGACGAGCGCAGCACCCGCAGGTTGCGCCCGCCCACGCCGTAGCGGGCAAGCTCCGTGACCGCGCGGATGATCTCGCGCTCGGTCTCGTCGTAGTAGGTGACGCCGGCGCGCACCTCGCCCTTGATGACGCCGAAGTCCTCGAGCTCGCCCACGAGCGACGCCTCGGCGTGGGTCTCCTCGAGCACGTCCTCGAGTGAGTACAGCGGGCCGCGCTCCTGGACGGACACGCTCGGGCGCCGGCGCGACCCGCGGGCGTTGTCGGGACCCGGCGCCGCGATGTCCTCCGCGCTGCGCCCGGCGGCGAGCTCCTGGCGGATCACCCGCAGCGGCAGGAACTCGTCGCGCTGCAGGCGCAGGATCGTGCGCAGCCGCGCCACGTCGGACTGGCTGTAGAGCCGGTACCCGCCGGGGGTGCGCCGGGGCGACAGCAGCTTCTGGTCCTCGAGGTAGCGGATCTTCGAGATCGAGATGTCCGGGAACTCCTGATCCAGCGCCTTGCAGACGGCGCCGATCGTCATCGACTTCCGCGGCCGTTCGTCGGCGCCCATGTCCCCGAGTTCGATGCCGCGCTCCCCCACGGTCATCGAGCGAGGAACGTCAGCTTGAACTTGCCGATCTGCAGCTCGTCGCCGTCGGCCAGGTGATGGCTCTCGATACGCGCGCGGTTGACGTAGGTGCCGTTCAGCGAGCCGAGGTCGTCGATGTGGACCTCGTCGCCGCGGCGCACGAGCAGCGCGTGGTCGCGCGACACCGTGACGTCGTCGAGGAAGATGTCGCAGTCGGGCCGGCGGCCGATCGTCATGCGGTCGCTCACCAGCGGAAAGCTCTCGCCCACCCGGCCGCCGCCTGCGCGGATGACGAGCGCGGCGCCCTGCTCGGTCACCACGTCGTCGAGCTCGACCGGGATCAGCTCACCGGTCTCGCCCACGCGGTACGTCGCGGTGCTGCTCTCCTTCGCCGGCTCGGCCGCGCCGATGTGCGCCCCGCAGCGGGAGCAATAGTTCGCGCCCTCGTCGTTGAGGAAGCCGCACTCGGGGCAGGTGACCGCCACGAGGACCTACTCGCTGTCGCCGACCTCTTCGCCGTCCGCCCCAGCGCGGCCCGCGAGGATGTCGGTCAGCCGCTGAACATCGGCACCGGTGATCACGTCTTCCCCGGTCTCGTGCTTCTTGCGAAGGCGGTTGACCAGCTCTGCCCGCAGGATGTCGATCTTCCCGTGCAGGATCCGCCGCTTGTAGGAGATGTCGATCTCCTCCTCGGTGAGCTGCTGGATGAGGTCCTTGAGCTCCTGGTCCGAGAGCGAGCCGAGGTCCGGGAACGTGTCCATGGGTTGAAATCTCCTGTCTTCGCGCGGGTTCGCGCAGGGGCGCCGCCGAGCATACCAGCGGTCAACGTCAGGTTGAGGGTGATCTCCCCCGCAGCTCCCTGATGGCATCGCGCGCGTACATCGCGGTGGCGATCACCGTCAGCACGAGTCCGATCGCAAGGCTTACCGTGCCGGCCGTCTTCAGGCCCACGAGGCCCATGAAGATCGCCGTCATCACCGGCCACACGGCCCAGCGCCCCGGCCAGTTGATCTTCAGGGTGACGCCGTGGCGCAGCGCGTACTGACCGGCGACGAGGATGAACACCTCGCGGGCGACCATCACGTCGAGCATCCAGCGCGGCAGTAGCTCGAAATGCCAGCAGACGGCGACGCCGGCGATCACGAGCGCGCGATCGATCACCGGGTCCATCAGCGCGCCCATGCGGCTGTACTGCTTGGTCACGCGCGCGGCGATCCCGTCGGCATAGTCGCCCCAGGCCACGATTCCATACAGCGTGGCCGGCAACGGATCGGTGCCGGCGTCGGAGCTGAACGCCAGGATCAGGAAGGTGGGGATCAGCGCCGCCCGGAGGTAGCCGATCGCGTTGGGGACCGTCCACGGGCGCAGCGGCGCGCCCGGCAGGGTCTCGGGCGGTGGCGGGCCGGAGCGGTCGAGCCCCGACAGCCGCCGGAAGGTCAGGGGAGCTCGGCCCATAGCGCCCGAACCTCGTCCGCGGCGCCCGTGAGCGGGACCCCGCCCTCGTGCTCGCGCTGGCCGCGCCGCGCCTGGGCCTCCGCGCGACCGGACTCGAGCGCCCGCCTGCCGACCGTGAGGCGCAGCGGGCATCCGATCAGCTCGGCGTCGGCGAACTTCGCACCCGCTCCGCCGTCGCGGTCGTCGAACAGCACCTTGATCCCGGCATCGAGCAGCTCCGCGTAGAGGCCCTCAGCGGCCTCGCTCTCCGGCGTGCCGGCCTTGCCCATGGAGACGATCTCCACGTCCCACGGCGCGATCGACTTCGGCCATGAGATCCCGCGCTCGTCGGCGTTCTGCTCGACTGCCGCCGCCGCGATGCGCGCCGGGCCGATGCCATAGGAGCCCATCACGATGTGCTGCTCGGAGCCGTTTTCGTCCAAATACGTCGCGCCCAGCGGCTCGGAGTAGCGGGTGCCCAGCTTGAAGATGTTGCCGACCTCGATCGCGGGCTCGATGCGGATGGCCACGCCGTTGACCGTGTCGCCCGCCTCGACCCTGCGAACGTCCAGGCGCTCGCCTTCGATCCGGACCCCGCCAAGGTGAAGATCAGGCCGGTTGGCGCCCACGATCCACGGCCCATCGCCGACGGCGGCGTCGAGGACATGCGGCACGTCGGGCGTCGGGCCCAGGAAGCCCGCCGGCCCGGGAAGCTCCTCCTCGCGCGCGGGCCGGAACGGCTCGCCCAGCGCGTTCTGGAGCTTGAACTCGTTGACGCGGTGGTCGCCGCGCAGGAAGACGAGCAGCAGCCCGCGCGACTCCGTCACGATCGGGAAGGCCTTCAGGAGCGCCGACTCGTGCACGCCCAGATGGCCGGCGACGGCGGCGATCGTCGTCAGCCTCGGCGTCTCGAGCTCGCCGGTCAGCTGCGGCGCCGGCTGGGCCGGCTGCGGATCGGCGCTGGCGATCTCGACGTTGGCGCTGTAGCCGGGCGCCAGCGCGACGTCGTTCTCGCCCGCCGGGCACGGCGCCATGAACTCGTGCGCGCCCGTCCCGCCCATCATGCCGACGTCGGATTCGCACTCGTACCAGTCCAGCCCGCAGCGATCGAAGACGCGGCCGTAGGCGCCGCGGTACTGCTCGTAGCTGGCGTCCAGGCCGGCCAGGTCGCGATCGAAGGAGTAGGCGTCCTTCATGATGAACTCGCGCGTGCGCAGCATCCCGGCGCGCGGCCGCGCCTCGTCGCGGCCCTTGCTCTGGAAGTGGTAGAGCTGCTTGGGCAGGTCGCGGTAGGACCGCACGGCGTTGGCGATGTGGAACGTCATCGACTCCTCGTGGCTCAGCGCCAGTAGGAGGTCGGCGCCCTTGCGGTCCTGGAAGCGGAACACCTCGTTGATCTCCCAGCGCCCGCTGCGCTTCCACAGCTCGCCCGGGGTGATGACGGGCGCGAGCATCTCGCCGCAGCCGATCCCGTCCATCTCCTCGCGCACGATCTGGACGACGTTCTGGTGCACGCGCCAGCCCGCGGGCAGCCAGCTCCAGAGGCCCGAGCCGAGCTGCCGGACCATGCCGGCGCGGACGAGCAGCTTGTGGCTGAGCGCCTCGGCGTCGGCGGGCGCCTCGCGCTCGGTGGGGATGAAGGC
>JAWVFZ010000370.1:0-3616 GCA_033855555.1 Solirubrobacteraceae bacterium | reverse complement strand
CCACATTTTGCCGTAGGGGTCAGGTCTTTCATTGCCCGCATTTGCCTGCGTTGGGCGAGGGTGGGGGCCGGTCGAGCGCGGCTGTCGGGCCGCTTGTGGAACGAAAGTGGCGCATAGCGCCATGTTCGTCAGTCTCGCGCTCCCTCGGCGCATTCGGGCGGGCAAATCGCAAAGCGACGCCGACCAATGTGGCAATGAAAGACTTGACCCCTGAGGTGGGGGCGCTAGCGCATGGTCTGTCCGCCGGACACATTCAGCGCCGCGCCGGTGATGTAGGCGGCGTCTTCGGAGGCGAGGAAGCCCACGGCGGCCGCGACGTCTTCGGGGGTCTCGAAGCGGCCGAGCGGGATCGTGCGCACGACCTTGCGCTCGTACTGCTCGCGGGTGATGCCCGCCAGCTTGGGATAGGCGTCGAAGATGCCGCCCGGCACGTCGAGCAGCGGCGTCATGACGGTGCCCGGGCAGACCGCGTTGACCGTGATGCCGTCCTTGCCGAGCTCGTGGGCGAGCGACTGCGTGAAGCCGATCGCGGCGAACTTCGCAGCGCAGTAGGCGGCCAGCCAGGGCTGACCGACGAGGCCCGCCTGCGAGGCGACCGTGATGATCCGCCCGCCCTCGCCCTGGGCCACCATGTGCCGGGCGGCCGCGCGGGAGCAGCGGAAGACGCCGCTCGCCATCACGTCGAGGTTGACCTGCCAGTCGTCGTCGGTGAGCTCGGTGACCGGCGCCAGCCCGATGGCGAGACCCGCGTTGTTGACGAGCACGTCCACGCGGCCGAACCGCTCCACGGTCGCGTCGAGGAGCGCCTCGACCTGCTCGGTGTCGCGCACATCGCAGCCGCGGCCGTCGACCTCTCCGTGGCGGCCGAGCTCGTCGACCGCCTCCTGGAGCTCAGTGGGTTTCGCCGACGCGTAGCCGGGGTGAGTCTGCATCGGACGCTCGAGGTCGGAGAGCATGACGCGCAGTCCGTCTCCCACCAGGCGGGCGGCGATCGCCCGGCCGATGCCGCCGCGACGCGCCGCCCCGGTGACGACGGCGACCCTCGAGCTCACCAGGAGACCCTCAAGATGCGGTCATTGACGATGGAGCAGCTGAACGTCGGCGACGCCGCCGCGTTCACAAAGACCGTCACCGAGACCGACGTCGCGTTCTTCGCGGCGATCAGCGGTGACTTCAACCCCGTCCATGTCGACGCCGAGTTCGCGAAGACGTCGCTGTTCGGCGCTCGCGTGGCCCACGGCCCGCTGACGCTCGCCCTCGCCGCCGGGGTCCTCGGCATGCACCTACCGGGCGTCGGCACGATTGCCGTCACCAACCACATCGACTACCGCCGGCCCGTGTACATCGGCGACACCATCACGACGCGCGGCGAAGTCGCCGAGCTCGACCCCGGCGCCAACCGCGCGCGCATCGCGCTGACGTGGGTCAACCAGGACGACACGCTCGTGGCCGACGGGTACGCGGTCGTCATGCCGCCGAGGAGCCCCGCGCTCTAGCCGCCTCGAACTGCTCGAGCAGCTTGAACTTCTGGACCTTGCCCGACGGCGTCGTCGGGTACTCGTCGACGATCGTGATGTAACGCGGGACCTTGTAGCGGGCCACGCGATCGGTCAGCTGACTGCGCAGCTCCTCAGGCGTCATGGTCGCGCCCTCGCCGAGCCGCACGAACGCGGCGACCTGCTCGCCGTAGCGCTCGTCGGGCACGCCGACGACGCTGGCGTCCGCGACACCGGGGAGCCTCCGCAGGGCGTCCTCGATCTCGGCGGGGTAGACGTTCTCGCCGCCGCGGATGATCATCTCCTTCGCGCGCCCGGTGATCGAGATGTAGCCGTCGGCGTCCATCCGCGCGAGGTCACCCGAGCCCAGCCAGCCGCCCTCCTCGATCGCTCGCGCGGTCGCCTCGGGCTCGCGCCAGTAGCCCTTCATCACGAGGAAGCCGCGCGTGCGCAGCTCGCCCTGCTCGCCGAGCGGCACCGGCTCGCGCGTCGTGACGTCGACGACGTCCACCTCGACGTGCGGCAGCGGCGGGCCGCACGTCGCGATCTGCAGCTCCTCGGGGTCGTCGGGAAGGCTCTGCGTGACGACCGGCGAGGCCTCCGTCATCCCGTAGGTGATCGTGAAGCGCACGCCGAAGCGCTCGATCCAGCGGCGCTCGACGTCCACGGGCACCGGCGCGCCGCCCGTCACGACGACGTCCAGCGACTCCAGCGATCCGCCCGCGCGGTCGACCTCCTCCTCGAGCCCGATGAGCATCGTCGGCACGGCGCCGGCGGACGTCGCCTGCTCGCCGTCGATCGTCCGGGCCATGCGCGCGGCGTCGAACGTGAGCGTCGGCAGCTGCGCCGACCCGGTGGCCACGCAGCCGATCGTCGCCATGACGCACCCACCACAGTGGAAGAACGGCATCGGATTGCAATGGCGCCCGCCGAGGTGGAACTCGGCGCGCTGCGCGAACAGCCGCGCGTTGTCGGTCAGGCCTCCGTGGCGCAGCTCGGCCCCCTTCGGGAAGCCGGTCGTCCCCGACGTGAACTGGATCTGGGAGGTGTCCTCGGGGCGCACCGCGCGCCGGCGGCGCTCGACGACGTCCTCAGACGCGCTGCGGCCCGCGTCGACCCACTCGGCCAGCGACGGGCCGCCCGCGTCCGGAGCGTCGCCGAAGGCGACGCGCAGCTCGAGGCTGGGCACGTCCGCGGCGGCCTCGGCGAGGATCTCCCAGAGGCTGGCGCCGCGGTTCTCGGGTTCGACGAAGCACGCCGCCGCCTCGGTCTTGCCGAGGACGTAGCGGACCTCCTCGGCGCGGTAGAGCGGGTTGAGCGGCACGAGGATGACGCCGGCGTAGGCAGCGCCGAACTGGACCTCCACCCACTCCGGGCGGTTGGTGGCCCAGACGGCGATCCGCGAGCCGGGCTCGATACCCGATGCCGCGAACGCGCGCGCGACCGCGAGGGCGCGCTGCTGCAGCTCGCCGAACGTCCAGCGGGCGGCGATGCCGAGGTCGTCGTAGGCCGAGTAGACGATCGCCTCCCGGTCCGGCCATGCCTCGGCCGCCTCGTCCAGCACGGCGCCGACCGTGAGATGGCGCAGTGGCGGGGTGTCGTCGGGTCCCGGGACCCAGTGGGAGCGGCGAACGTCGAGAAGCGGCATCGGCGGCGTTTTCCTTGTCGATTGTGGACGACACTAATCGCGCCGAAGTTCTCGTCTAGCGCCAGGGCTCGTGGCTCTTAGAGTCATCGACATGCAGGCCGCGCGATGGCATGGGAACCGCGATGTCCGCCTGGACGAGGTGGAGCTCGAGCTGCCGCTCGGGCCGGGGATGGTCGAGGTGGAGGTGGCGTACTGCGGCGTCTGCGGCTCCGATGTCGCCGAGTACGCCCACGGCCCGTTCGCGATCCGCGCGCGCCCGCACCCGCTCAGCGGCCAGGCGCCCCCGGTGACCCTGGGACACGAGCTGTCGGGGCGGGTGGCCGCGGTCGGCGCGGGCGTCACCGAGATTGCGGTTGGCGACCGTGTCGCCGCGGACGCGTGCTGGCGCTGCGGGCATTGCCGTGCCTGCCGGGTCGGCCGCTACAACCTGTGCGCGCAGAGCGGGTCGATCGGCCTGTGCTCGGACGGCGGC
>JAWVFZ010000369.1:0-2787 GCA_033855555.1 Solirubrobacteraceae bacterium | reverse complement strand
CATCGAGAAGCAGTGCAGGATCACCTCGACGCCCTGCGCGTGGGCCCGCAGCGTCGCGATCGTGTCGTCCTCGGCGGCGCGCGTGTGGATCACGAGCGGCTTGCCGAGCGCCCGCGCGATCTCGATCTGGCCGAGGAACGCGCGCTCCTGATCCGCGCGAGGCGCGTAGTCGCGGAAGAAGTCCAGCCCCGTCTCGCCGACGGCGACGCAGCGCTCGTGCGCCGCCAGCGCGGCGACGTCCTCGAGATCGGCGTCCGTCACGCCCGTCGCCTCGTTGGGGTGATGGCCGACGGCGGCGTGCACCTGCTCGAAGTGCTCGGCCGCCTCGAGCGCCTGGCGCCGGGTTCGCGCGTCGGTTCCGACGGTGACGATCTTCGTCACGCCGACCTGCGTCGCGGCCGCGACGAGCTCCTCGTCCGCGGGCTTGCAGGCATGCAGGTGGGTGTGAGAGTCGATCACCGCTGCTTGGGGAAGAGCGGCTCGAGCTCGGCGACCGTCGTGGGCGGGTCCGCGCCGAAGCGGGCCTTCGCGTAGCTGACTCCGTCCGGCCCGCCCCGGCCCAGCGCGGCCAGCAGCTTTTCGATCGTCGCGGGGATCCAGGGGTGCAACAGGACCGCGATGACGCGAACCCCCTCGGCCAGCGACAGCAGGACGCGGTCGAGATCCGCCTGCCGTGCCTCGTCCTTGGCCAGCACCCAGGGTGCCTGCTCCTCGACGAAGCGGTTCAGCCGGCGCACGCGCTCCCAGATCGCCTCGAGCGCCCCGGTGAGATCGGCTTCGTCCAGGCGCCGGGCGACATCGTCCGCGATGCCGTCGAAGTCGGCCACGAGACCTTCGTCGAGCGGCCCGCCGGGCACCTCGGCGTCGCGATAGCGGCGCACCATGGCCAGCGTTCGGCTGGCGAGGTTGCCCAGGTCGTTGGCGAGCTCGGCGTCGTAGCGCGCCGCGAGCGCCTCGAGTGACACCGAGCCATCGGCGCCGAACTGCACGTCGCGGCTGAGGTAGTAGCGCAGCGCGTCGACGCCGTAGCTGTCCATCGCCTCGAACGGGTCCAGGACGTTGCCCAGCGACTTGGACATCTTGCGCCCGTCCCCGCCCAGCAGAAAGCCGTGGACGAAGACGCGCTGGGGGACCGGCAGGTCTGCGGCCATCAGCACCGCGGGCCAGAAGACCGTGTGGAACTTGAGGATGTCCTTGCCGATGACGTGGTAGTTCGCGGGCCAGAAGCGGTCGGTCAGATCGTCGCCATCGCGGGCGTAGCCCAGCGCCGTGTAGTAGTTGAGGAGCGCGTCGAACCACACGTAGAAGACGTGGCTGGGATCCCACGGGACCTCGACGCCCCAGGTGAGCTTGCCGCGGCTGAGCGAGACGTCCTGCAGGCCACCCTTGATGAAGCTCAGCGCCTCGTTGTAGCGGGCCTGCGGCTGGACGAACCCGGGCTGCTCGGCGTACAGGCGCTCCAGCGGTTCCTGGAAGGTGGAGAGGTTGAAGAACCAGTTCTCCTCCTTCTCGCGGACGAGCGCGATCTCGTGGATCGGACAGGTGTTGTCCGGCCCGATCTCGTTCTCGGACTTGAAGTCCGCGCAGCGCGGGCAATACCAGCCCTCGTACATGCCGAGGTGGGTGTGGCCGTTGTCGTGAACGCGCTGGAGGACCTCCTGCACACGGCGCTTGTGCTCGTCGTCGCTGGTGCGGATGAAGAAGTCGTTCGACGCTTCGAGTCGCGGCATCAGCGCCTCGAAGCGCTCGGCGTTGCGGTCGGCGAGCTCCTTGGGCTCCAGCCCCAGGGCCTTCGCAGCGTCGGCGACCGGCTCGCCGTGCTCGTCGGTTCCGGTGAGGAAGAACACATCGTCGCCGCGCTGGCGATGGTGCCGGGCGAGCACGTCGCACGCGATCGTCGTGTACGCGTGCCCGAGGTGAGGCGCCGCGTTGACGTAATAGATCGGGGTGGTGACGTAGAAGCTGCCCACGGGCTGAGCAGGCTACCGGTGCCCCACCGCCACCCCCGCGCGACGGGCGCGGCGGCCGCTGCGGCGCACCAGGGCGCCGGCGGGCAGCCCGGCGGCGAGCAGCCCCAGCCCCGCCCACGCCGTCCACGGCAGCGCCGGCTGCGCGCCGCTCACCGCGGCGGGCGCCGGGAGCCCCGGCGTCGGCGCCCCGTCGCGTAACCCGATGCGCGGTGCATCGCGCGGGGCGCCACCCAGCGGCGCACCATGCGGAGGCACGGCGGCGAGGAGCGCAAGCGGGTCGAGGTAGGCGAAGCGCGCCCCCGCGCGGCGCGCGCCGAGGCGCACGTTCCCGGTCGCGATGCCGACGCCCTGCCCCGCTTTCACAGCACCGCGCCGCGCGGCGCTGACGCCGAGCAGGGTCGCGACCAGCGCGCCGCAGCGAACCGACAGCGCCGGCCCGAAGCGCGGGACCCGCCCGGAGAACGTGACGCGGCCCGAGCAGGGCGCGACGACCACGTCGCCACGGCGTGCGAACAGGTCCACCCCGCGCCGCGCACCGCGTGCGAATGGCGCGCGTGGGCTGTAGTGGAAGGGCCGTGCGACGCGGCCGGAGACTGGTGCCCGCCAGCTCGCCGCCGCGGCCGCCGTGGAGAGGAGGGGGACGGCGGCGGACGCGAGGCCCAGGAGGGCGGCGGCGAGCGGGCGGGGCACTCCGGCGAAGCTAGGCGCAGCGCACGGCGTGGGCGCACGCAGCGCCTGTTCCGGCGCAATCCCGCAGCGAATGCGTCACTCGCCGGAGGTCAGCGCGCGGTAGAGCGCATTGGCGGCGACGCCGGTG
>JAWVFZ010000368.1:0-4989 GCA_033855555.1 Solirubrobacteraceae bacterium | reverse complement strand
GGCCACCGCCGGCTGGTCGACCAGGTAGGAGGTGCGCAGCAGCTCCTCAGGCGATCGCTGCGGCCAGCGCCGCGCGGCGACGGCAACTGCGGCGAGCGGCTCGTGCAGCGCCGCCAGCGTGCGCGCGTCGGCGAGCCTCGCGCGGAGATACTCGCCACCGCTGGCGGTGGCGGGCGAAGGGGCGGCGGCCGCGCGGGCGGCCGGCTGCATCGCGCGCAAGGCGAGCTCGACCCGCCCGCGGACGCGGTCGAGCATTTCGAGCAACGCGTCCCGGCGCCCGGCGAGGATCTCCCGCACGCCGTCGGCAGACGGCGGTCGCGTCCCGAAGCGCATCGGGAGCACGGCCCGCTCCCCCATCAGCGACTCCACGACGCGCTCGTGCGCCCACAGCGCGTCGAGTGCCGGCTCGTCCGGTGGCTGCGCGTGCCGGCTGACAACGGCGACCAGGGGACCCTCGGCGATCATGTCCAGCGGCGCGCGCGCCAGGCCGCGGACGCGCGGCAGCGGCAGGTCCGGTCGCTCGCATACGGCGTAGACCCAGATCACGCCGGCGGCTCCTCCTCCGCGCGCGGCAGCGCCAGGCCCAGTTCATCCAGGGTCGATACGGACCCGAGCAGCACCCGCAATTGGAGGTGGACGAGGTCCACGTCAGCGATCGAGAGCGTGATGTCGCCGCCGAGCACGACGCCGGCGGCGAGCAGCCGGTCGACGAGGTCGACCAGTGCCACCTCCTGCTGCCGGGCGACCTGGTCGTGCGCGCTCATCCCGCCGCCGCCTCGCTGAAGTGATACGGCGGCCAGGGCCCCGTGAGCTCCAGCTCCAGGCCCTGCGCGGAGAGTCCCCGGCCGAGCTCGGCGAACACCGAGCCGAAGATCTCGGCGTCGGCGTCGGAGACGAGGTAGGCCGCGTTCAGCAGCATCGGGTCCTCGCGGCCGGACAGGCGGCGATCCTGCGGCGCGCTCAGCACCGCGCCGGCCGCCCGCTCGCGCAGGCGCGCGTGGACCGCGTCGACGGCGGCCTCCAGCTCTCGCCGCGCCGTCTCCGCCGCGTCGCGGGCAGTGCGCTTGCGGGCCAGGTAATCGGTCCCCGACGCCGCCGCGGCGGTCGCCGTCCCGCCCTTTTCGCGCCCGACGAGGTAGGCCTTCACCCCCCACTCCGCCGTGCCGCGCAATCGCCGCAAAGCCGCGGCCAGCGGCTGGTGTTCGCGCTCGAGCATCTCCCGCACGCCCGCGGCGCCTGCGTAGACGGTGCAGATCCGGAACGGGACCACGGTGCCGATCCGCAGCGCCTCGTCGAGCACCCGCTCGTGTGCGCGCGCCAGCGCCTCGAGCCGGTCCAGGTCCTCGAGCGACTCCCGCAGGCCGCGCTCCCCGAAGGCTTCCAGCGACACCGGACTGGCGGCGGCGGCCAGGTCGCCGTGGCGGATCAGCTCGACCTCGTGGGCGTCACCGACGCCGCGGCACGGCGGCGGGCCGGCAACATCGCCGTCCAGAACGCCGTAGACCCAGCGGCCGTCGTCCGTCCGGCGCTCAGTCATCGTGCCGTGCGGGCTGGGCGCCGCCCCGGCTCACTGGCGCGCGTTCCGTCCCGCCGTCGCGTTCCATCCCGCCCTCGGGCGGGGCGAGCCCGCGCTCGAGGCGATCCAGGCGCTCCCGCAGGAGGCGGTTCTCCTCGGCGAGCTGGCCCGCCTGGGCGTTGAGGGTGGGGTCGCTCTCCCACCAGTTGATCCCCATCTCCTTGGCCTTGTCGACCGACGCCACGATCAGGCGCAGCTTGATCGTGAGCAACTCGATGTCGAGCAGGTTGATCTGGATGTCGCCGGCGATCACGATCCCCTTGTCCAGCACGCGCTCGAGGAGGTCGGCGAGGCTGTTCCCCTCCGAGGACGGTGGAGCGGCCAGGCCTCCGGACCGCCGGTAGTCGACGGACACGTCAGGCATCTCCCTGAAGTCCGTGCTGGCCGAGCATCCGCTCGAGCAGCTGCGCCTCCAGCGCTTCGGCGTCTTCCTCGCTGATCTCGCCGGTCGCGCGCGCGGCCTGGAGGTCGGCGAGCGCGCGCTGCGGGGATTCCCGGGACTCGAGCTCCCGCTCGGCCTCCTCGGCCAGCACGTTGACGATCCAGCCGACGCCTCGCACCGGCGCGATCGGCAGCAGCAGGAGCCCGGTGAACAGGCCCATTACTCGCCGCCGGCTTCGAGCGAGAGGTCGGCGAATGAGTAGGGCGGCAGCGGCCCGAGGTAGCGAAGGGCGAGCTGGCCCTCCAGGGCAGCTCCGAGGACGGCCACGGCCGTGTCGAGCGTGCTGCGGCGGTCGCGCCGGACGAGCAGCTGGGCGTCGAGCGCCACGCGCTCGCTGCCGGGCGGGTCGACGCGGACCTCGGTCGCTATCGGCGACAGCGCATCCAGCAACGCCTGCCCGTCCCGCTCACGACGCGCGGTGACCCGTTGGGCGATCAGCTCGCCGAGCTCGATCCGCTGTTGCCGGCTCTCGAGCTCCGAGAGTCCCTGGATCGCGGCGGTGCGGCCCACGATCTCGGGATCGTTCTCGGCCACCTCGCGCAGCAGTCCGTCCTCGGCGTAGAAGGCCCGCAAGGTCATCTGCACGTGGCCATCGAGCCGCCGCAGCAGGTCGCTCAGCTCGGGGGCGTGCCGGACGAGCAGCTGCTCGCGCACGTCGTCCTCGCCGTCGATCACGATGCCGAACCGCATCGGGATCGTCGTGCCGCGCTCGTTCGCAAGCGACAGCACGCGCCGATGCGCCTCCAGATCCTCGCGGCGGCCGGGGGTGCGGTCGGCCGGCAGGGCGCTGACCAGCGCCGCCAGCTCGCCTTCCGCGACCGTTCGGACGCTCGCTGATGGCCCGTCCATGCCCTCCGCACCCGGCCAGCCGCTGGCGTCGGCCGCGGGGATGACGCCGTAGACGTAGAGGCTCGTGCCTTGCGGAGTCGCCGAGGCGGCCTCGGTCATCTCGGGATGTCCGGTCATTGCTCAACCTCCTGCGCCACGGGGGTCGACTGCTCGGCCGGCTGGCCGAGACCGCTCAGCAGCTCGCCGAGCTGCTCCTTGGCAGCCTCGATCGCCTTCTCGGTCTTGTTGCCCCCGAGCAGCTCCGCGGCGCCCATCTTGCGACCGTCCAGGTTGAGCCGGCCGACCGCCTCGGCGTAGCGCAGGTAGGTGTCCACGCTGGCGACGACGATGCGGGCATCGATGGTCAGGATCTCGATCCCGACCAGCGAGACGCGCACGAAGATGTCGATGACGACACCGCGGTCGAGGATCAGCTCCAGGACCTCGGTGAGTGCGCCTCCGGAGGAGCCGCCGTTTGGAGTGGTGGAGATGGCCATCGCCGCGCTCACGCCTCCTCAGCGTCGGGATGTGGCAGGGCGGGCAGCGCCGCGATCACGCGGGTGATCGACGTCGCGGGCCCGTGCCAAGGTCGGAAGGCACTGAACATCGGGAACCTCCTAGCGATTGTCGGCGGTCACCGATCGGCCCGTGGCCGGGTGTGGCGTATGGGTGCCCGGTGTGCCCGCCTTGCTTGCCTTGCAGCAGACGCTTCGAGTATTCCCGCGCGGATTGCTTCCCCCGGGTGGACCTTGGTCCGGCCTCACCCGCACCGTGGTCCAAGTGCTGGACGCAGGCCCGTGCGGGCCGCGTTCCCGGCGCCGACGGTGATCCGACGGACAGTGCGAACGGTTCGCCGGGGCAGACGGCCGGGAGATCGTCTCCCTCATCCTGCCAGTGTGCGATCCGCGCGACAGGACACGATCAGAGGCCGCGTCGACACGATCGCCGGGCGCGTCCTCGAGGCCTACGGCAGGCTGACCGGGAACCGCTCGGCCGCCATGAAGGGCAAGGCGGCCCGGGTCAGGGGCGCGGCCCGGTCTACCAAGGGCCGCCTCAAGCGGCACACGGGATAGCGGCCGCTGCGACAGCGATCAGTTGTCGGAACCGAGGCGGTCCCAGAGGTACAGCTCGAGGCACTCCGTCGCCAGCTCCATGCAGCGCTCGCGCGACAGGTGCGGCAGGACGGTTTCCATGGCCTGCTCCTCGGGCACGCCGCTGTCGAACGCCTCCTCGCCGCGGAAGCCGGCTGCGATCTTCAGCGCCTCGCGCTTGTTCTCGCCCAGCGACGGGAAGACGTTGACCAGGAAGTCGCGGTTGGCGATCGGCTGCCCGACCTCCAGCGACGCATGCCAGGCGGCAAGCATCGACAAGTCGTGCTCGTCGAGGTCGGCGATCGCCTTCGCATAGTGCGAATCGAGGTCGTTCTCGGGGATTTCGTCGACCCACGCGCGCACCACCTCGCCCAGGAGCTGACGGCGAGCCTCGCGGCCCACGGATTCGGCGATGACGCGGATCGCGTCCTGGGGTTCGATGAAACAGAGCGGCATCGCATCTCCCGGCGCTGGTTCAACGGGACGCGTGCCAAGGTAGGAGCCGGTCCGGACGGCAAAACGCCCGTGGGCGCGGACGATCCCGCACCTTGCGGGTTTTGGCTCTTCGCGTGCGCAGATTGGAAGCGTTCAGCGCTTCCCCTCCCACTTCAGGATCTGGTCCAGCTCAGCCGCCGAACTCCGAGGAGAACTCGCTGCGCGACGCGCTCGGCTCGGGGCTGCCGGCACGGACGACCGTGGACGCCGGGGTGGGCGCAGCGGCCCTCGAGACCGCGCTGAACTCGTGCTGTGCCGCGCCGTGGTGGCCGGAGGCGAACTCCTTGTGCTGAGCCGGTGCGGTCGTTCGACGCGTGGCCGAGGTCTGGCGCATCGGACGCAACGCGACAGTGCGACCGGTCGGGACGGCGCGGGCCGGTGCCGACACGCGCGCGAGGGTGGTGGTGTGCACAGCGGGGGACGCCGTGGGCTGCTGGGGCTTGGGCGGGGCGGGGCCCGCCACGACCGCGCCGCCGCCGGCGATCGCCGCGGCGGACGCTGCGATGGCCGCCAGCTTCCCCGCCGATGCGGCCTCGGCGGCCGCCTGGACTTTCAAT
>JAWVFZ010000367.1:0-5554 GCA_033855555.1 Solirubrobacteraceae bacterium | reverse complement strand
TGCGTACAAGCGCGCCGGCGCCCGCCTGCTTGCGCTCGCGCTGTTCCTCGCTGCCTGGTGGACGGTCGCCGCGCTGAACGTATGGCCGGATCTCTTCGTCCCCGATCCCGCGAAGGTCTGGGCGCGGTTGATCGACGGCGAGACGATCCACCAGGGACAGAAGGGCCTCAGCGGCTACTACCTGCACGAGCATTTGTGGGCGAGCCTGTGGCGAATCATCCAGGGCGTCGGCTGGGCGATCCCGTTCGGCGCCGGCCTCGGGCTGCTGCTGGCGACGGTCAAGCCGGCCCAGATCGTGCTCGAGCCGTACGTGAACTTCGTGCGCGCCCTGCCGCCATTGGGCTACTTCAGCCTGCTCATCATCTGGTTCGGCATCGACGACGCGTCGAAGGTGTGGCTGCTGTTCCTGGCCGCGTTCCCGCCGATCGCGCTCTCCGTCCTCGGCGGCGTGCGCGGCATCCGCCAGGAGCGCATCGACGCCGCGCTTGCGCTCGGGGCGCGCCGCCACCAGGTGCTGCGATTCGTCGTACTGCCGTCCGTGCTGCCCGAGCTGTTCACCGGCATCAGGCTTTCGATCGGCTTCGCCTGGACGACGATCGTCGCCGCGGAGACGATGAACGGGATCCCGGGGATCGGCGGCCTCGCCTGGGAGACCAAGAAGTTTCAGCAGACCGACGTCGCGGTGCTCTGCATCATCGTCATCGGGCTGTCGGCGATCTTGCTCGACCTCCTCGTGAAGGCGGCTGAGCGGACCCTCGTGCCGTGGCGAGGTCGGGCATGAGGCCCGAGCGCGGCGCGGATCACCCATCAAGGAGAACCATGAAGTCGACACGACGTCACCAACGCCGGGCGCTGCTCGGCGCCCTGCCGATCCTCGTCGCGCTGTCGGTTGCCGCATGCGGCTCCGACAACGGCGGGACCGCGACCGCGAGCAAGCCGAGCAGCGAGGCGCCGTCGAAGATCACCGTCGCCTACCAGGCGATCCCCAACGGCGACCTCGTCGTCAAGCACGAGAAGTGGCTCGAGAAGGCGTTGCCGAACACGCAGATCGAGTGGAAGCTGTTCGACTCCGGCGGCACGGTCAACGAGGCCGTCGCGGCACGCGCCGTGGACATCGGCCTGGCCGGCTCGAGCCCCGTGTCGCGCGGCCTGTCACAGCCGCTGCCCTACGAGGTGCCCTGGATTCACGACGTGATCGGCACCGCCGAGGCGCTCGTCGTGCGCAAGGGGATCAACTCGCTGGCGGACCTGAAGGGCAAGAAGGTAGCGACGCCGCTGGCGTCGACCTCCCATTACAGCCTGCTCGCGGCGCTCGACGACGCGGGCGTGCCGCAGAAGGACGTCAAGGTCGTCGATGCCGAGCCCGACGTCATCTCCGCGGCCTGGTCGCGCGGCGACATCGACGCGGCCTACGTGTGGAACCCGAACCTGGCGAAGCTCGTCAAGGACGGCGGCAAGATCCTGACCACCAGCGCCGACCTCGCCAAGAAGGGCAAGACCACGTATGACCTGGCGGTCGTCACGAAGGCGTTCGCGGGCAAGTACCCCAAGGCGCTGGCAACGTGGGTGGGCCTGCAGGACCGCGCCGTGAAGCTGTACCGGTCCAACCCGGACCAGTGGGCGACCGACGTCGCCGCGGAGCTCAACATCACCAAGGCCGACGCAGCGAGCCAGGCCAAGGGCCTGATTTTCCTGACGGCCAAGGAGCAGACGGGCGCCGACTATCTGGGCGGAGGCCTCGCCCGCAACCTGTACGCCGCTGCGCAGTTCAACAAGACGCTGGGCCAGATCCCGAGCGTGCAGCCCGAAAGCGCCTACAGCAGCGGCGTCCTCGCCGGCCCGGCACAGCAGGTCGCCGGCGCGTGAGCGCGACCGGGACAGCAGTCGCACGTCGAGTGGCCCTCACGGGGGTGAGCCACACCTACCGGGGCCGGGACGGCGACGTCCCGGCCCTCGGTGGGGTGGACCTCGACATCGAGCCGGGGGAGTTCGTCGTGCTGGTCGGCCCGTCGGGGTGCGGCAAGAGCACGCTGCTCGGGCTGCTCGCCGGCTTCCTGAAGCCGACGCGGGGGACCGTCGCGGTCGGTGGCGCGCCGGTCGCGGGACCCGCGCCCGAGCGGGGAGTGGTGTTCCAGCAGCCGAACCTGTACCCGTGGATGTCCGTGCGTGAGAACGTCGCGCTCGGGCCGCGGCTGCGCGGGGCCTCCAAGGCCGAGCGCCATGCGCAGGCCGATCGCTTCCTCGAACTCGTCGGCCTCGCCGAGTTCGCCCGGGCCGCTCCGTACGAGCTCTCGGGCGGCATGCAGCAGCGCTGCCAGATCGCCCGGGTCCTGGCGAACGACCCGGCGCTCATGCTGCTCGACGAGCCGTTCGGCGCGCTGGACGCACTCACCCGCGAGCGGCTCCAGGACGAGCTGCGACGCATCTGGCAGGGCACGGGCAAGAGCGCCCTCTTCATCACCCACAGCGTCGAGGAGGCCGTCTACCTCGGCACGCGCGTGCTTGTCATGAGCCCGCGTCCCGGCCGCATTGTCCTCGATGAGCCGGTCCCGTTCGGCGAAGAGCGCACGCCCGCGCTGCGCACCGATCCGGCCTTCGTCGCCTTCCGCGAGCGCGTCAGCAGGCGCCTCGCCGGCACCATCGCAGAGGAGCACATCTGATGAGCATCACCGCCCACTGGTTCCTGCCGACGACCGGCGACAGCCGTGACATCGTCGCGTCCGGGCCGAACGGCCACCACCGTCCGCCGACGCTCGAGCACCTCGGCCAGATCGCGCGCGCCGCCGAGGAGCTGGGCTTCACCGGTGTCCTGACCCCGACCGGCACCTGGTGTGAGGACTCGTGGCTGGTGACAGCCGCGCTGCTCAGCCAGACGCGCCGCCTGAAGTTCCTCGTGGCATTGCGCCCGGGGCTCGTGTCGCCGACCCTGACGGCGCAGATGGCCGCCACGTTCCAGCGCCTCTCGGGCGGACGGCTCCTGCTCAACGTCGTGACAGGCGGCGACGACGTCGAGCAGCGGCGCTTCGGCGATCGTCACGACAAGGCTGCGCGCTACGAGCGCACCGACGAGTTCCTCACGATCCTGCGCGGCGCGTGGGGCGCGGAGCCGTTCGACTTCGAAGGGCGCCACCTCCATGTCGAAGCCGCCACGACGCTCGCCGCGCCGGACCCGCTGCCGCCCGTCTACTTCGGCGGCGCCTCGCCGGCGGCCGAGGCCGTCGCCGCGCGCCACGCCGACGTCTATCTCACGTGGGGCGAGCCGCCCGCGATGGTGCGCCAACGCGTGGAGCGCCTGCGCGAACTGGCCGCGGCCGAGGGCCGGACGCTGCGCTTCGGCATCCGCCTGCACGTGATCAGCCGCGACCGCGCGCAGGACGCGTGGGCCGAGACCGATCGGCTGCTGGCGACGTTCGACCCCAAGGCGATCGCGGCCATGCAGGAAGCGCTGAAGCGCAACGGCTCGGAAGGGCAGCGGCGGATGGCCGCCTTGCACGGCGGCCGCACGGACGGCCTGCTGGTCGCGCCGAACCTGTGGGCCGGGGTGGGCCTCGTGCGCGGCGGCGCCGGAACGGCGCTCGTGGGCAGCCACGAGGAGGTCGCCGAGCGGATCGCCGAGCTGCACGAGCTGGGCTTTGACGAGTTCATCCTCTCGGGCCACCCGCACCTGGAGGAGGCCTACGCCGTCGGCGAGGGCGTCTTGCCGCTGCTGCGGCGCGCCGGGCTGCTGAAGGACGGGATCGCCCCGCAGGCGCCGCCCGCGGCCGGCGGCGCGGCGTTCGTCGTGCCCGCGCGGCCGATCGCTGCTTCCTGAGATGCCGGGGCGGCCCTTCACGCTGATCGGGATCCCATCGCTGGACCTCGGCCCGCGCTGGGCCGAGCGCAACGACGCACCGTCGCTGGAGGAGCGCTGGCTGTTTCTGTTGTTCGCGCTGCGCGATCCGCTTGCCCGTGTCGCCGTCGTGACCTCCGACCGTGTCTCGCCCGACACCGTCGAGTACCTGCTGGCCCTTGCGGAGGTCAAGCCCTCTGACCGGCTCGGCCTGTTCGCGCTGGACGACAGCTCCCGGCGGCCGCTGGCCCAGAAGCTCCTCGCCCGCCCGGACGTGCTGGATGCGGTGCGTCGCTTCACGGCGGGCGGCGACGCGTGGATCCTCCCGTTCGACGCCACCGCCGGGGCCGACCAGGACGTCGGCCGCGCGCTCGGCGTTCCGGTCTTCGGGTTCGGCCCGCGGTTCGCCGAGCTCGGCACGAAGAGCGGGGGCCGGCGGCTGTTGCGCGCCGCCGGACTGCCGCTGCCGGCGGGCGAAGAGGACGTGCATGGGGTCGAGGAGGTCCGCGCCGCCATCCGCCGGCTGCAGGCCTCGGACCCCGCGCTGCGCGAGGTCGTCGTCAAGCTCGACCGCGGCGTGACCGGCGACGGCAACGCCGTCGTCCCGGTCGCCGACGCAGACGCCGCGCTCGCCGCGCTGCCAGACGAGTACCGGGACCTCCTTGCGGACGGCTGCGTGGTGGAGGAGCTCGTGCGTGGCGACGCGACCGCCAGTCCGAGCGTGCAGGTGCGCGTGGAGGCGGCGGGGGTCGTCGACGTCGTCGCGACGCATGACCAGCTGCTCGGCGGCCCGCTGGGGCAGGCGTACGCCGGTTGCCAGTTCCCTGCCGACGCGGCGTATGCCGAGGAGCTCGCCGCCCACGGTCACAGTCTGGGCGCGCATCTACGCGACCTCGGCGCCGCCGGACGGTTCGCAGTCGACTTCGTCGCCGCCCGCTACGGCGGCGTCGGCTGGCTGCTGCGCGCTGTCGAGGTGAATCTGCGCGAGGGCGCGACGACGCACCCGCACGGGGCGCTGGCGTTGCTGACCGGCGGGCGCTACGACGCGGCGTCCGGGCGCTTCGTCACCGCGGCCGGCGCCGAGCGCCGGCTGCGGGCGACGGACAGCCTGCGCGCAGCACGACCGGTGGCGTGGCCACTCGTGCGCCACGAGCTGCGGCGCCGAGGACTGGAGTGGGACCGCGCGCGCGAGCGCGGCGTCATCTGCCTGATGCAGCGCGCCGTCGAGCGCGAGGGCCGTCTGAGCGCGATCGCGATCGCGGAATCGCGCGAAGCGTGCGACGAGCTGATGGGGCAGACCGCGATTGCGCTCGCGGCCGCATCGTCCGACGTGGCGGTGGCGGTCTAGTCGGCAGCGACGGGCTCGGGATCGGCGTCCAGCGTCGCAGGGTCGCGCTCGGTGCCGGCGATGATCTCGTCCGGAGTGACCTTGCCGTCCTTGGGCAGGAAGCCCGACTTCATCCCGAAGTAGACGGCCTGCGGATGGTGGGCGACGATCGCCAGCGTCGACTGCTCGGGCTCGACGGCGAAGCCGCCCGAGAGCCGCAGCCCGATCGAGGGCGCGTCGAGCAGCCGGTACACCTTCTCGTGCTCGGACTGCTCCGGGCACGCGGGGTAGCCCCAGGAGTAGCGGCGGCCCTGGTCGAGCGGGATGCCCAGTGCCTGGCGGACGGTCGCGTGCAGCCACTCGGCCATGCCCTCGGCGGTCTGCACGCCGAGGCCGTG
>JAWVFZ010000366.1:0-3445 GCA_033855555.1 Solirubrobacteraceae bacterium | reverse complement strand
CCAACCCGGCGATGCTGCCGGCGTTGCCGGCTGTTTTGGGCAACGGCGTCGGCGGCGTCGTCGGCCAGGCCGGCCCCGGCGTCGACGCCGCTCTGCTCGGCCGGCGCGTGGTGTCGAGCCTCGGCGGCTCTGGCGGCTACGCGGAGCGCGCGCCGGCCGGTGTGGAGCGGCTCGTCGAGGTCCCCGACGGCGTGGCGCTGCGCGACGCCGTCGCGCTGCTGGCCGATGGGCGCACCGCGCTCTCGCTGATCCGCCTGGCGCAGCCGCGCGAGGGCGAGACCGTGCTGGTCGAGGCCGCGGCTGGCGGCGTCGGGACGCTGCTCGTTCAGCTCGCGCGCAACGCCGGGGCGCGGGTCGTCGCGCTGGCCGGCGGCGAACGCAAGCTCGCCGTCGCCCGCGAGCTCGGCGCCGACGTGGCGATCGACTACCGCGAGGACGGCTGGGCGCAGCAGGTCCGCGACGCCGTAGGCGAGGTGGACGTGGTCTTCGACGGCGTTGGCGGGATCGTCGGCCTCGGGGCGTTCGGCCTGCTGCGCGCGGGCGGGCGCTTCTGCCCGTTCGGCATGGCGAGCGGCAGCTTCGCGGCGATCCCGGCCGAGGAAGCAGAGACCCGCGAGGTCGCCGTGCTGCGCGGCGGGCGCCCGAGCCCCGAGGAGATGGCGGCGCTGACCCGCGCGGCCCTGGACGAGGCCGCGGCGGGACGGCTGCGACCGGTCATCGGGCAGGAGCTTCCGCTGGAGGACGCCGCCGCCGCGCATGCCGCGATCGAGGCGCGCGCGATGATCGGCAAGACGTTGCTCGTCGTTCGCTGAGGCGCTGGGCGCGCCCCCTTTCATGAAGAGCGCAAGCGGAGTACCGTCGCGCGTGTACTCGACGGGGCAAGGAGAGCACCGATGAGAGCAGATGAGAACGTGGCGGTCATGCGGCGCGCCTACGAGGCCTTCAACAAGGGCGACATCGAGACGCTCATGGAGGTCTTCGACGAGAGCGCTGTGTGGCACTTGCCGGGGCGGAGCTCAATGGCCAACGACTACCAGGGCCGCGAGGCGACCTTGGCGTACTTCGGCCAGATCGCGCAGGAAACGGGAGGGACCTTCCGGGCCGAACTGGACTGCCTGCTTGGAGATGATGACGACCACGTGGTCGGCATCCAGCGCAGCACCGGGGACCGAGGCGGCAAGCACCTGGACGTTGGCGACTCCATTGTCTTCCAGCTCAAGGACGGCCGGATTACTGACGGCCGGGAGCACTTCGACGACCTCTACGCGTGGGACGAGTTCTGGTCTTAGCCGCGCTGGCGTACGCCTAGCCGTAGCGGACCTTCACGGCCTTCGCAGACTTCGCGAGCAGCACGGCGTTGCCGCCGAACTTCGCCGCCGCCGTGAGCGTGCCCGAGCGCTTCTTGCCGAGCTTTTTGCGGTTCTTGAAGGTCGCGATGACCTTCCACTTGCACGACGACGAGACCTTCGCGCTCTTGTTGAGGACGATCTTTTTGCCGCGCTTGACAGTCAGGGCGACCTTGCCAGTGCACCCCTGCGCCTCGAACACGCCGGGGGGCAACCTGAGGTTCCCGGAGAACGTGAACTTGTAGGGCAGCTTGCGATCGCGCTTGGGCTTGGCGGAGACCGACAGCTTCTCCGGCGCGGTGACGCGGACGTGCACCGTCACGGTCGCGGGCGCGCTGTCGTTCACGCCGTCGCTGGCTTTGACGCGGAAGCGGTCGTCACCCGAGAAGCCCGCCGCGGGCGCGTACCAGAGATGTGGGCCGCTGAACGTCGCGCTGCCATGCGCGGGCCCATCGACCCCGGCCAGAGTCACGGGGTCGCCGTTGGCGTCTGTGCATAGCACGAGCGGATCAACGCCGACGGAGCCGGACGGCACGCTCGCCACGGTGTCGGTACACGTGGGCGCGAGCTCGACGCGAAACGCCGCGATTCCGTTGTCCTCGTAGGCGGCCTCGTAGAGCCTCGCTCCGTTGGCGGAAAGCGCGAGGCCGACCGGCCCCCTCACCCCGAGGGCGGGGGTGCAGCCACCCGCCGCGCCCGTGCTGTCGATCCCGCTGTCGCTGTAGCAGCCGAGGGCGCCGGCGCGCTGTGTCAACGCGCCAGCGGCGGCGACGTCGAACACCGAGATGCCCGACTTCTCAGGCGTCCCGTCGGCATGGGCAGCGACGAACAACGTCCGGCCGTCGGGACTGAACAGCGTCCTGTAGACGTGCCCGGTCGTACGCGAGGTGCCGCAGCCGTCCGTGGCGCCTTGGTTCACACATCCGGCGGAGCCGTCCGGCTGGCTCAGCTCCCCCGTGACAGCGTCGCGATGCAGCACCACGATGCCATCGTTACCCGTGGGAGTGCCCGGCGGAATGGACCTGTAGGTCCCGACGGTGACCAGCTTGCCGTCGGGTGAGACCTCGACGCTGTTCACGTGGGACAAGCCGTGGCCAGGTGTGCACGGATCGCCCGGTCCCGGACCGCCGTTGTACACACACCCCCCGGGCCCGGCGATCTGGGTGAGCTTGCCCGTCCCCGCGTCCCGCGCGAAGGCGACGACGACGTCGTCGGTGGAGTCGACGCCATACAACGTGCGGCCGTCCGCTGAGAGCGCGATGTCGTAGAAGGTCCGCGCGTAGCGCGCGTGGTTGCACTTCGGGGCCGGCGCCGGTGTTACGCACCCATCCGGATCGGCCAGCGGCGTGAGCTCTCCCGTCGGGCCCACGGAGTAGATCGTCACGCCGGTGTTGGGCGAGTCGCCGCCCGCGTAGAGAAACCTCCCGTCGGGACTGACTGCGAGCGACTGGGGCTTCTCAAGTGGGATGAACCCCGTGCAGGTCGGGTTCCCGTCGGCGTCGGCGCCGTTCGAGCTGACGCATCCGCCGCTCCCCGCGACCGCGACCTCGATGAGCATGCCCGTCGCCCCGTCGCGCTGGTAGGCGCCGACGATCGACGCGTTCTTGCCGGCGGAGAACAGGAAGCTTCCGTCGGGCGAGATGGCGATGGAGTGCCCGCCATCCGAGTACTTGGCCCCAAGGCGCCCGTCGTAGCAGCCGCCGGAAATGCTGGTCGGCGCCACGCAGGCCGCCCGGAAGTTATCGGACTGGCCGCGCCCCACCGGGAACATCGCGATCGCGCCGTCAGTATAGGTGTACGTATAGGCGGACTCGTCGGGGCTCAGCACCACGGACTGCGCGCCGGCAAGCCCGCGGCCCTTCACGCACTGCCCTACCTCGCCGTTGCTCATCCCGTCGGCGGTGATGCAGCTCAGCTCGGTGAGCGAGCCGACGGGGCCGGCGGCGACGGCTGGAGTCGCCAACGCGCAAGTCGCGATAGCGACTGCGAGGAGCGGCAGGAGGCGGGCCATGGCGCGACCCTACCTCCGCCGCCGGAGGCGTATCCAGGGCTACTAGCGGCCGCGGCGCCTGCCGCCGGCGCTCGCGACCGTCCGCGAG
>JAWVFZ010000365.1:0-3286 GCA_033855555.1 Solirubrobacteraceae bacterium | reverse complement strand
TGGCGTTGACGATGATCGCGAGCGCGGCGTCGAGGTCGGCGCTTGCGTCGACGTAGACGTGGCAGTTGCCCGAAGCCGCGTAGATGACGGGGACCGTCGCGACGCCCGTCAGGGCGTCCTTGAGCCCCGCGCCGCCGCGCGGGATGATCAGGTCGACGACGCCGGTCTGGGTGGCGAGCTCGGCCAGTTCCGCGCGCCCGCCGCCGGCGACGAGCGTCACCGCGCCGTCGGGCAGACCGGCCGCCGAGGCGGCCTCGCCGGCGACCGAGGCGAGCACGGCGTTCGAGTGTGTGGCGCTCGACGACCCGCGCAGGACAATCGCGTTGCCTGACTTCAGGCACAGCGCGGCGGCGTCGATCGTCACATTCGGGCGCGCCTCGTAGACGACGGCGATCACCCCGAGCGGGACCAGCGTCTTGCGGACGTCCAGCCCATTGGGAAGGCGCCAGCCGTCGATGACCTCGCCGACGGGGTCTGGCAACGCGGCGATCTTGCGCACACCGGCGGCCATCGCGCCGACGCGGGCGGGGTCGAGCGCGAGCCGGTCCATGAGCGCCTCCGAGAGCCCGTTCTCGCGCCCGGCGTCGAGGTCGCGCGAGTTGGCCTCGAGGATCTCGTCCGTCCGCTCCTCGAGTGCGTCGGCGATCGCGTGGAGCGCGCGGTCCTTCGTCGCCGTGTCGGTCGCAGCGAGCAGCCGCGCGGCATCGCGGGCGCGGAGGCAGAGGTCGCTGACCGATGCGGCGGTGGTGGCCATCGCCAACAGGGTACCTGGGCCCCTGGGTCAGGCCAGGACGAAGTAGTCGCGGTGCACGGCCTCCTCGGTTGCGCGCGGCAGCACTTCGCGCACATCGGCGCTCTTCATCCCGCGGATGCGCTTGAGCTCGGCCGCCGAGTAGTTGCAGATCCCCTTGCCGATGAGCGTGCCGCCGGCCTCGGCCACCTCAACCGCGTCGCCGGCGCCGAACGCGCCGTGCACGTCGACGATGCCGACCGGCAGCAGCGAGGTGCCGCCCTCGCGCAGTGCGCGGGCGGCGCCGGCGTCCACCACGACGGTCCCGTGCGAGGGCTTGGCGTAGCGCAGCCAGAGCTTGAACGACGAATAGCGGGCCTCGCGCGCCGGGAAGCGGGTTCCCACCTGGTCCCCGTTGAGCGCGGCGGACAGCGCGGTCTCCGACAGCCCGTTGCAGATCGTCGCCGGGATCCCCGCGGCGGTGGCCATCTCGGCCGCGACGACCTTGGAGCGCATGCCGCCCGAGCCGAGCGGGGATGTCGTCGCGGCGATGTCGAGCTCGCCGAGGCCCTCGAAGTCCGTGACCTCCGCGACGAGCTGCGCATCGGCCGCCGTGCGGGGGTCCGCCGTGTAGAGGCCGTCGATGTCGGTCAGGAGCACGAGCTGCCCTGCGCCGATCAGGATCGCCAGCTGCGCGGCCAGGAAGTCGTTGTCGCCGAACGAGATCTCGTCCGTGGCGGTCGTGTCGTTCTCGTTGATGACCGGGACGACGCGCCACTCCAGCAGCCGCCGCAGCGTCCGGCGCGCGTTGAGGTAGTGGCCGCGCGCGCTCATGTCGAAGAACGTGAGCAACACCTGCGCGCTGGTCACGCCGCGTGCCCGCAGCAGCTCGTCGTAGACGCGATACAGCTTCCCCTGGCCCACTGCGCTCGCGGCCTGCAGGTCCTCGATCGACGTCGGGCGCACGGGCAGGTCCATGACCTCGATCCCGCGTGCGATCGCCCCGCTGGTGACGACGACGATCTCGTTGCCCGCGTCGTGGAAGTCGGCGACCGCGGCGCAGATCCGCTCGAGCACCGCCTCGCGCAGCGCGCCACCGTCGTCGGCGACGATGCTCGATCCCAGCTTGACGACGGCGCGGGCCATAAGTGGGCCGCAGGCTATCCGGCCAACGGGTGCCGGAGGCGGAGGGCACCGACGGCGGAGCCGTTGGTCTTTGGCCGCCGGAGGCGGGTCCCGCTTTCATCTCTCATGTGTCCAGCTCGAAGACGATGCCGGCGATCTCGACGTCGTCGCCCGGCTGGAACCCGGCGGCCTCGAGTGCGCGGATCACGCCCATGCGCCGCAGACGCCCCTCGACATGGATCAGCGCATCCTCGTTGTCGAGGTGGTGACGCGCGATCAGGCGGTCGACGGCGTCGCCCTCCACGCGGTACAGACCGTTCTCGACGTGCTCGACGCGGAACCCGCGCCGCGAGGCCGGCCGGAAGACGCGGTGCTCGGCCAGCCCGACGACGTCTTCCAGCTCAGGGGCCTCCTGCGGGCCCTGCACCGGGACGCGGCGCAGCAGCTCCGCAGAGAGCTCGTCAAGTCCCTGGCGGGTGGCCGAGGAGGTGACCAGCACCGGCACGTCCTCCCCGAGCCGCGCCTGCCAGGCCGCATGCGCCTCGGCGGCCTCCTCCGCGGTCACGAGATCGGCCTTCGACAGCGCGAGCAGGCGCGGCAGCCGAGCCAGCCGGGGGTCGTGCAGCTCGAGCTCGTGCTCGATCGTGGCAAAGTTCTGCTCGGGCTCTGAGCCGTCGAGCGGCGCCAGGTCCAGCACGTGGACGAGCAGCCGCGTGCGCTCCACGTGGGCGAGGAACTCGTGGCCGAGGCCGGCACCCTCCGAGGCGCCCTCGATCAGCCCCGGGATGTCAGCCAGGATCAGCTGGCGGTCGGGGCCATCGAGCGTCCCCAGCACCGGCTCGAGCGTCGTGAACGGGTAGCTGGCGATCTTGGGCGTGGCCCGCGTCATGCGCGACAGCAGCGACGACTTGCCGGCGTTGGGCACGCCGACGAAGCCGACATCGGCCAGCAGCTTGAGGTGCAGGTCGATCCAGCTCTCGGCGCCCTCGAGCCCGCGTTCGGCGAACCGCGGCGACTGGCGCGTGGACGACGAGAAGCGCCGGTTGCCGCGCCCGCCGCTGCCGCCCTCCGCCACGACCGCCCGCTGGCCGGGGACCACGAGGTCGTGGACGGTGCCGTCCTCCATCGTCGCGACGGTGCCCGGCGGGACCCGCACCAGCAGCTCGCCGCCGTCGGCTCCGTGGCGCTGGGAGCCCTCGCCGTGACGGCCGCGGTCGGCCTTGTAATGCGCCCGGC
The DNA here is from genome assembly GCA_033855555.1 of Solirubrobacteraceae bacterium. GTDB lineage: Bacteria > Actinomycetota > Thermoleophilia > Solirubrobacterales > Solirubrobacteraceae > AC-49. Next base: position 195 of record JAWVFZ010000365.1, on the reverse strand, counting down.
GCTTGAACGACTGCAGGTCGCGCAGCGAGTCGTCGCAGAGCAGCACGACGGCGCCGCCGTGGCCGCCGTCGCCGCCGTCGGGGCCGCCACGCGGAACGTGGGCCTCGCGGCGGAACGACATGCAGCCGTCCCCGCCGGGCCCTGCTTGAACGAAGATGCGAGCCTTGTCGTAGAGCACAGTGACCACCCATCCTA
>JAWVFZ010000364.1:0-3910 GCA_033855555.1 Solirubrobacteraceae bacterium | reverse complement strand
CTGGGACTCGCCGCGCTGGAGGACGTGACGCGCCAGGCGGTTTCGGCTCCGGCGCTGAGCGCCGTCGCCGCCGCGGCGGCATACGCCGGCTTGTGCGCGACGCCCGGCGCCCGTCGCGCCCTTGCCGCGGCGCTGGACGCAATTCGATGAGGTGCGAGCGCGGCCAGGCCGCGATCCTGCTCGTCGGTGTGCTCACCGCGGTGGTCGTTGGCGGGCTGCTGCTCGGCGTCTACGCGCGTGCCGTCGGGGTGAAGGGCGATCAGCAGCGAGCTGCCGACCTCGCCGCGCTGGCCGCTGCGCGCGCCATGCGCGACGCGTATGCGCGGGTCTTCGAGGCCGGTCCGCACCGACTGAGCCGGGCGGCCTACATCGAGCTCGGACGCCGGAGGGCGGTCGAGACCGCGGCGCGCAACGGTTCACCGGGCGCGATCGTGAGCTTTCCGGGCGCCGACGACTTCGCGCCCGTGCTGATTCGGGTGAAGGTCTCGGGTGAGGCGTCGCTACCTGGCGGGCAGGCATCGCGCCTCGAAGCGGTCGCTGAGGCGGAGCTCGTGCCCGGCACGGCAACGTCGGGCCTCGGCGCGCCCGGGGCGGGGGAGTACCGCGGGCCTTTTGCAATGCGCCAGGGCAAGCCGATGCGGCCGGATGTCGCACTGGCGTTCGACCGGATGGCGGCGGCGGCGCGCAGGGATGGCATCGCGCTCGTGGTCGTCAGTGCTTTCCGATCGGACGCCGAACAGGCGCGGCTCTTCGCGGCACACCCTGACCCGAAATGGGTCGCACGCCCGGGGACCTCGCTGCACCGGCTCGGGACTGAGCTCGACCTTGGCCCCGCATCCGCCTACGGCTGGCTGGGGGCTCACGCCGGCGCCTTTCATTTCGTCAAGCGCTACGCCTGGGAGCCCTGGCATTTCGGGTTCGTGTTGAACGCGGGATCGGCGTCGCTGGGCTACCGGCCGCACGCCGCACCCAGCGATGGTCAGGCGGGGGCGGCGTTGCCGGCGTTCGTGCCGGATCGCTTCGCGCCGGCGCTGGCGCGGACGGCCCAGCGCTGGAGCGTGTCGGCGGCGCTGCTCGCGGCGCAACTGCATCAGGAGTCCGGGTTCAACCCGGCCGCGGTATCGGGCGCGGGTGCGCGCGGGATCGCGCAGTTCATGCCCGCCACGGCGCAGGCCTACGGGCTGCGCAACCCGTTCGATCCGACGCAGGCGATCGACGCACAGGGGCACCTGATGCGCGATCTGCTGCGGCGCTTCGGGTCCGTCCCGCTTGCACTCGCGGCGTACAACGCGGGTGAGCGGCGGGTTGCCGCATGCATGTGCATCCCGCCGATCCCGGAGACGGTCGCCTACGTCGCGGCCATCCTCGGCCTTCTGCACGGCGCCGGCGACGTCCTGGGCGCAGGGTTCGACGGGCTCGCGGTGCGGCTCGTGCGGTGAGACGCCGGAGCGCGCGGCGTCGTACCCTGGAGCTGTGTCCGACGCCTTCTCGATCGCGACCCTGATCTTCGGCGCCGTCGGCGTCTACTTCATCCTGCGGGCGATGCGCGGGTTCGATCCGCGCCGCGGGGAGGACGAGGCGCGCGCGTTCTACGACGAGCACGGCCACTGGCCCGACCAGACGCTCGAGGAGGCTGAGGCGGAGCGGCGCCTCGTCGTGAGCGCGTTCCCGGTCGCCGAGCCCGACGAGCACGGGAACGTCTAGGCAGGCGCGGCGGCGAGCGGCTCGCGCACCGGCGCGAGCTCGACCGGGATCCCGTTGAGCACGGAGGTCCCGGACACGGGGTCCATCAGCGTCTCGTCGGCGAGGATGTTCGAGTTGACGCCCGCGTGGTCGCCCGCGACGCGCAGCTGCACGCCACGGCCGCCGTGGCCCCAGCCGTGGGGGATGGAGACGACGCCGGGCATGACGTCCTCGGTGATCTCGACCGGCACCTCGAGCTCGCCGGCGCGGGAGCTGACGCGCACGGGCTCGCCGTCGGCCAGGCCGAACCGCGCGGCGTCGTCGGGGTGGACCCACGCCGTGCAGCGCGCCGGGCCGCTGACGAGCAGCGGCAGGTTGTGCATCCACGAGTTGTTGGAGCGCAGGTCGCGCCGGCCGATCAGGACCATGCCGCCGTTCACGGCCCGGCTCATCGCTGCGTGCAGGCGCTCGACGTCGGCGACGATCAGCGGCGGCGCGAGCTCGACCTTGCCGCTGGGCGTGCGCAGCACCTCGGGCAGGCGCGGCTCGAGCGGGCCGAGGTCGATCCCGTGCGGCGCGGCCTTCAGGTCGGCCAGCGTGAGGTCGTACGGACCGCCGCGCAGGAGGATGTCGAGCAGGCGCTCGGGACCGCGCAGCAAGTTGTCGGGCTCGACGCCGTCGCGCTGCCCGAGGCCGGCGGCGACGAAGTCGTCGAGCGCAGCGATGTCAGCGTCCGGCCCCTGGCCGCTGACGATCGCGGCGAGCGCGAGGATCGTCTCCCACTCCTGCAGCATCCCCGCCGGCGGGTCCATCAGCGACGGCGAGTAGTTCGCCACGTTGCGCACGGCGAACTGGTAGAGCGCGACGTCGTAGTGGGACTTCTCGACGGGCGATGGCGCGGGGAGGATCACGTCGGCGTGGCGGGTCGTCTCGTTGACGTAGATGTCGACGCTGACCATGAAGTCCAGCGACTCGAGCGCGCCGTCCAGGCGACCGGCGTTGGGTGTCGAGACGACGGGGTTGCCGGCGATCGTGATGAACGCGCGGACCTGGCCTTCGCCGGGTGTCTCGATCTCGTCGGAGAGCGTCGCGACCGGCAGCTCGCCGAGGATCTCGTCGAGGCCGCGCACGCGCGACTTCCAGCGGCCGAACGGCACGCCGCGGCCCTTGCCGCCCTCGCCGCGCGTGTTCGCGGCGCCGGCGGCGGCGCGAGTGAACATCGCCCCGCCGGGCCGGTCGAGGTTGCCGGTGATCGCGTTGAGCACGTCGACGAGCCAGGACGTGGTCGTCCCGAACTCCTGCGTCGTCGTGCCGATGCGCCCGTAGACGGCGGCGCTGGGCGCACCGGCGAGCTCGCGCGCGAGCGTCCGGATCGCGTCGGCCGCGATCCCGGTGGCGGCCGCGACGGCCTCTGGCGTGAAGTCCTTCGCGAGCGCGCGCACCTCGTCGACGCCGGCGAGATGGTCGACGGGCGTGTCGAGGCCTTCGTCGAAGATCACGTGGACGAGCGCGAACAGCAGCAGCGCGTCGGTGCCGGGGCGGATGAACAGATGCTCGTCGGCCTCCTTGGCGGTGCGCGTGCGGCGCGGGTCGACCACCACGATCTTGCCGCCGCGCGCCCGGATCGCACGCAGGCGCCCGCGCACGTCGGGCGCGGTCATGAGCGAGCCGTTGGAAGCCAGCGGGTTGGCGCCGAGCATCAGCAGGAAGTCCGTGCGGTCGATGTCGGGGATCGGGACGCTCAGTCCCGTCCCGAACATGAGCGCCGACGCCATCTGCTTGGGGTACTGGTCGACGGTCGAGGCAGAGAAGATGTTCTTGGTGCCGAGCGCCTTGAGCAGCACACGGGCGTACAGCGTCGCCGCGAGGCTGTGGGCGGAGGGGTTGCCGAGGTAGACCGCGCACGCGTCGCGACCGCCCGCCTCGAGCACGGCGGGCAGCTTCTCGGCGATGAGGCCGAGCGCCTCCTCCCAGGAGGCCTCGCGGAAGGAGCCGTCGTCCTGGCGGATCATCGGCGTCCGGAGCCGGTCGGGATCGTCGTGGAGCTCCATGAGCGACACGCCCTTGGGGCACAGGAAGCCCTTGGAGAAGACGTCCTCAGCGTCCCCGCGGACCTTGGTCACGCGGCCCTCGGAGTGCTCGACCTCGAGGCCGCACGTGGCCTCGCAGAAGGGACAGGTGCGATATGCGACGGCCATGGGCTGAGACTATCGCCCGCGCTGCGATC
>JAWVFZ010000363.1:0-10509 GCA_033855555.1 Solirubrobacteraceae bacterium | reverse complement strand
CTAGCCGGCCTCGTCGAACTCCTCGCCGCTGAGCTCGAGGAACCGCCGGACGCTCGCCTCTTGGCGCTCCATCCGCTCCGCGAGCTCGCGAGCGTGCTCGGCGGCGCGCACGGTGAAGTCCTCCAGGCAGCGCTCGGGGTCGTCGGGCAGCGGATAGACATGCGCGACGTCCTGCTGGGCGCAGGCGATGCCGAGCGGAGGGCGCCCCTCGGCCAGCGTCCGCGCGCCGCAGACCGCGGCGACCGTCAGGCGCCGCTCCGCCGCCACGAGCGCGACGGGCATCAGCCGGTGGGCGGGCAGGCTGACCTGCAGGTCCACGCTGCGATCGATCGTCACCTGGGCCTCGGCGAGCTCCTCCAGGGGCTCGCGCCAGACGGCGAGGACTGTGTCGGCTGCGGTGAGCGCGTCGCGCAGCGCCCGCGCCTGCGCAGCGTAGATCTCCTCAGCCTCGAGCATCGTCTCGGCCTCGCCGAGATCGAGGTCGCAGGGCACGCGCAGGAGGTCGGCGGCCCCGAGCGCCGCGCCCGCGCCGTGGCCGCCGTTGGCCACGTAGGTCTGGATCGTCCCGAGGTCGGAGCGGCCGTGGAAGACGACGGTCAACTCGTGCGCCAGCGCCAAGCCCTCGACCTTCAGCGCAACGGCGGCCGAGCGATCCTCGTCGATGAGCGCGCGCCGCAGGAGTTCCTCAGCGTCATGGTCATGCTCATGCGGGTTGTGCTCTTCCATCTCGCCCACCTCTGCTTCCTGCGTTCGGCGCTCCTACATGGGGTACCCATATTGTTCGACACGTCGGCGGAAAAAGGGCAATCGTGAAGCTGATTTACAAACCATTCGGCATCGTGCTCGGGATCCTCGCGGGGTTCCTGGGCAAGAAGCTCTTCGAGCAGGTCTGGGGCGTGCTCGACAAGACCGAGCCGCCCAAGCCGACGACGAAGTACGCCACGTGGCCGAAGGTGCTGGGCGCGGCGGCCGTCGAGGGCATCGCCTTCAAGACCACCCGCGCCGCCGTCGACCGCGCCGGCGCGCGCGGCTTCGAGCACCTCACGGGCTACTGGCCCGGCGAGAAGGTCCCGGACCGCGAGTAGTCCAGCGTGCGGATGTCGCTGCCCTCACGCAGCGTCCCGCCCGTGCCGGCCGGCTCGAAGCCGAGACGCTCGTAGAGCCGGCGCGCGGCGTGTGCCGGCTCGGCAACGCAGAGCGTGATCGGCCTGCCGGCCGCCTGCTCCATCGCGGCATGCACGAGCGCTTCCCCCACGCCGCGGCCGCGAGCCTCGGGCGCGACCCACATGCCGTACAGCCGGGCCTCGTCTCCGTTCACCTTCAGGTTGGCCATCCCGACCGGCGTCTCGTCGTCGAACGCGATGACCGAGTCGCTGACCCAGAACGCCCAATCCGCGTCGGGGCGCGTCTGCTCGTCGGAAAGCGTCGAGCCGAATGCGTCCGGGTCCTCGCGCAGCGCCCGCAGCCGCAGCGGCCGCACCGTCTCGAGCGTCGCCGGCCGGATCAGCAGGGTCATCGCTTGCGGATGATGAACCCGCGCTCGTCGAGGTCGTCCAGCGCATTCTCGAAGGCGCCGAAGTCGCGCGTCAGCAGATGGTCCAGGGGCCGCCCCCTCGGCCCGTTGGCGCGGACCCAGCGGATGAAGCGCTCCTCCCCCATCCGCTCGGCGGGCGCCGACGTCAGCTGCAGCAGCAGCGGCACCTCGGGGCGGTGGTCGAGATCGTCGGTGATGACCGTCAGGGCGTCCTCGTCGAGGATCGCGAGCAGCTCGTCGTCGGTCAGGCCGAGCCGTCGTTGAAGGGCTGCCGCTCTCAGAAGAGCTGGTTTTCGCCGCCGAAGACCTCGGACACCGAGTCGTCGGTGAAGATCCGGCGGATCGAGTCGGTGAGCAGGTCCGCGCAACTGAGGACGCGAAGGTTGTCCGGGGCGCCGGGGCGCAGCGGGATCGTGTCGGTCACGACGATCTGCTCGAAGTGCGAGCTGGCGAGGTTCTCGTAGGCGTTGCCCGAGAGGACCGCGTGCGTCGCGGCCGCATAGACGCGCGTGGCGCCCTCGTCGAGGACGGTCTGCGCGGCCGCCTTGAGCGTGCCTGCGGTGTCGATCATGTCGTCGACGATCACCGCGGTCTTGCCCTTCACGTCGCCGATGACGTAGCCGATCTCGGCGACCTGCTGGGCCGGGCGCTCCTTGTCGAGGATCGCGAGCTCGGCGCCGACCTTGGAGGCGAACTTCTTGTTCAGCTTTACGCGACCGGCGTCCGGCGCGACGACCACGAGGTCGTGCAGGGCGAGGTCGATGAAGTACTGCGTGAGCATCATCAGCGCGGTCATGTGGTCCACGGGGACCTGGAAGAAGCCCTGGACCTGGCCGGCGTGGAGGTCCATGGTGAGCACGCGGTCGGCGCCCGCGGCCTCGAGCATGCGCGCGACGAGGCGTGCCGAGATCGGCTCGCGCGGCGCGGACTTCTTGTCCTGGCGGCTGTAGCCGAACCACGGCGTCACGGCGATCACGCGGTGCGCGGACGCGCCGACTGCGGCGTCGATCATGCACAGCAGCTCCATCAACGCGTCGTTGGCGGAGATGCCGGTGACGGGGTTGCTGCACGTCGGCTGGATGAGGAAGACGTCGGCGCCGCGGATCGACTCCTCGAAGCGGCAGTAGACCTCGCCGTTGGAGAACGTCTTCAGCGTCACCGGCCCGAGGTCGACGCCCAGCTTGTCGGCGATCTTCGCCGCCAGCTCGGGGTTGGCCCTGCCGCTGAACAGCATGAGCCGCTTGTCGTAGTCGATCGGCAGGCTCGTCGCGGCGGTCACGTCAGGCGCGAGTGTCGCAGAGAGATCCGACATCACTGGTCCTTGTCACGGTCGGCATAGCCCTCGACGTTGCGCTGGCGCTCGCGCGCGATGCCGAGTGCCTTTGCGGGGACGTCGTCGGTAATGATGCTTCCGGCTCCAGTGTAAGCATCGTCACCCACGGTCACAGGCGCCACGAACGACACGTCGACGCTGGATTTCACGCGATCGCCGATCGTCGTGCGGCTCTTGGTCTTCGACTTGGCGTCGTAATTGGCCGTGATCGTCGCCGCGCCGAGATTGGAGTCCTCGCCGACGTCGGCGTCGCCGATGTACGAGAGGTGCGGGACCTTGGTGCGCCGGCCGATGTCGGAGTTCTTGATCTCGACGAACGTGCCGGCCTTGGACCCCGCGCGCAACCTCGTGCCCGGTCGCAGGTAGGCGAACGGGCCGACGCTCACGCCCTCCTCGATCATCGTGTCGACCGCGACGACGTGCGGGCCGATCCGGCAATTGGAGCCGACCGCCGTCGCGCCGCGCAGGACCGTCCCCGGCTCGAGCGTCGTGTCCTGCCCGACCGTGACGGTGACGTCGGCATAGGTGTTCGCCGGGTCGATGACGGTGACGCCGCCGCGCATGAATGCGTCGAGGATCTGCCGCTGGGCGATTCGGCGGACTTCGGCGAGCGCGACCCGGTCGTTGACGCCGAGCACGAGGTTCGGGTCGTCGACCTCGTGGGCGCGGACGGCGTCCGCGAAGTCCAGGACGGCCGGGAGGTAGAGCTCTGCCTGCGCGTTGTCGGAGCCGATCCGCGGCAGCGCTTCGAGCAGGAAGGCGCCTGCGAAGCAGTAGATGCCCGCGCTGATCTCGTCGATCTCGAGCTCCTGGGGCGTGGCGTCACCGTCTGTCTTCGTCTCGACGACCTTCTCGACCGTACCGTCGGCACGGCGCACCACGCGGCCGTACCCGGTGGGGTCGTCGAGCCTCGTCGTGGCGATCGTGGCGTCGCCCTCGTGGGCGCTCACGAGGTCTGCGATCGCCTGGGCGCTCACGAGCGGCACGTCGCCGCTGAGGACGACGACGGGCGACTCCGGGTCGATGTGCTCGATCGCCGCCTGGACCGCGCCGCCCGTGCCGTTGGCCCGCGGCTGCACGACCGTGACGGCACCTTCGGGTAGGAGGGCGTCCAGCGGCTTGTCGGGCGAGTCGACGACGACGACCTTCTGTGCGCCGGCCTCCAGAGCCGCGTGCACGGGCCACAGTCCCATCGGGCGCCCGAGCAGGTCGTGCAGGACCTTGGGCGTCTTCGACTTCATCCGGGTGCCCTGGCCGGCGGCCATGACGATGACGACGGGGGCGGCGCTCACGCGGCGGATGGTAGTCGGGCACAATGGGCGCGACTCAGTTGGGGGGTCGTCCAATGGCAGGACTCCGCTTTTTGGTGGCGGCTATCTCGGTTCGAATCCGAGCCCCCCAGTTCCGGTCCGCCTCTGCTCGAGGTTCGACTGCCCGAAATCCGTCTGGAGACAATGCGAACATGCGTTCGTGTCCAGCGGGCCTCGATATTCACAATCGGAGGCACGTGTGGCAGTCGCCGCCTCGTACTCATGGGCCGAGGCTCTTCGCCGGCTTGGGATGTGCCACACAGGGTCAGCCGGATCGGTGCTGAGGAAATACGTCGCCCGCTGGGGCATACCGACCGACCACTTCGATCCGTACTTCCGGCAACGGGGCCGACCGAGTCGGGAACCGAAACCACTCGACGAGGTGCTTGTCGAGGACTCCACGTACTCGCGAGGGCATCTCAAGAACCGGCTCTTCCGTGAGGGGGTCAAGGCTCGCTGTTGCGAGCTATGCGGCCAAGATGAGATGTGGCGCGGTCGGCCGATGGGCTTGATTCTCGATCACATCAACGGAATCTCGAACGACAACCGGCTCCAGAACCTGAGGATCGTGTGCCCGAACTGCGCCGCCACGCTGGACACCCACTGCGGCCGGGGCGTGAGGTTGGAGCGGCGTCGTGAGTGCGCGCTCTGCGGCGCCGTGTTCGAGCCTCGCTATCGCTCGCAGCGGTTCTGCAGCGCGGGGTGCGGGCAAAAGGCGCCCAACATCCGCACCACGTTCCCCGAGCGCCGCAAGGTCGACCGCCCGCCCTACGCGCGGCTCAGGCGAGAGGTCGCGGCGATGGGCTGGAGCGCCGTCGGGCGCCGCTACGGCGTGAGCGACAACGCGGTGCGAAAGTGGGTGCGCTGGTACGAGGAGGAGATGGCGCGGGAGGACCACCGCGACGAGGACGGCGGGAGTACCGTCGCCGCATGAAGCGATTCAGCTGCAGCGCTGTGGTGGACGGATGTGACGCGACGTTCGAGGCGCCCGATGAGGCCGGGATCATGCGCCAGGTCGTGGTCCATGCCCGTGAGGCCCACGGGATGGACGAGGTGCCACCGGAGGTCGCCGACAAGGTGGCCGCGGGGATCGAGGACGTCAGCGCGGAGGCATAGGTTCCGACCGCAGGAGCGCCGCGATCTGGGGCGGCGTCAGCGGGTCCGCGGAGAACGCGCGGGCATCGCCGGGGCTCACGAGCCGCCGCTCGCTGCGCAGCAGACCGAACTCGCCGCCAACGAGAGCAGCGGCGGCCTCGCGGTCCTGCAGGCCGCCGGCGGCCTGCTCCACCAGCGCCGGATCGGCGGTTGCGAGCGCGACGAGGAACGGTCGCCCGTCGGTGGCCGGCGCCATCGCGAGGTTCGCCCCGGCGCGCAGGTCGGCAAGCGCCGCCTCGGCGAGGCGGTCGTCCAGGCCGGGGACGTCGGGCGCCACCAGCAGGACGGGGCCCTCGTGCGAGCGCAGGGCGTCCACCGCCGCGGCCGCGTCGGGCACCACGGCGTGCAGCGCCGGCGCGTGTGCCCGCGCCCACGCGAGCGCACGGCCTCGCAGTGCTTCTCGCAGCGCCGCGGCCGGCCCCGCGCCGAGGGCTTCGTCGAGTGCCGGATCGGCGGGCGCAGCGAGCGCGTCCACGACGAGCGCCGCCGGGTCAGTCAAAGCGGAAATGCGTCCCCACGGGCTGGAGCTCCGCGGCCGGGATGCGCGGGATCGCCGCGGCGAGGGTCCGCGCGAAGCTGTCGGTCGACGCGCCGATCAGGCGAATCAGCTCCTCGACGGGGGTCGGGGCGTGCGGCTTCACGCCGTTGGCGTAGTCGGTCGCGTAGCCCAGGAGCGCGTAGGGGATCTCGGCCTCCCCGGCGAGCACCGTCTCCGGCCCGGCCGTCTGCGAGACCGCCGTGACACCGGCGCCGGCAAGCGCCCGGATCTCCGTGCGGGTGTTGAACCGCGGGCCATCGACGTGGCCGTAGCAGCCGCCCACCCGGACCGGATGGCCGATCTCGCGAGCCGCGGCCGCGAGCGCGTCGCGCAGCGGCTGCGAGAACGGCGAGTCGAAGATCCAGTGCCCGCGCCCGGCCATGCCCGGCTCCGTATAGAGCGTGCAGATCGATCCGTCCGCGAGCCGGTTGGCGAGGAAGTGCAGGTCATCGAAGACGATGAGCGATCCGAGTTCCAGCTGCGGATCGGTCGCGCCGCAGACGGTGACGGCGAGGATCGCGTCGGCGCCCATCTCCTGCAGCGCGCTGATGTTCGCCTGGTGGGTGACGGCGCTGCTCAGCCGCGCGTGGCCGTCTCCATGCCGCGAGACATGCAGCACGTCCGCGCCGGCCAGGCTCCCGACGCTGACGCGCGCGGGACCGAAGCGCGTGTCGACCTCTTGGGCGACACCGTCAAAGCCCGGGAGGGCGTATGTCCCCGAGCCCGTGACGATGCCGATGCGCATGCGCCGATCCTATGGCTGCGACGCGGACGCCGGGAGATCGGCGGGCGACTACGCGGCGGGCCGCTCGGCAGGCGCGGCAGCGTCGGCGGGTGCGGGCTCTCCGGCCGGCGGCGCCGCCTCCTGCGCCGCTGCCGGGCCGGCCTCGGCGCCAGCGGGCTTCGCCGCGGCGGGCGCGGGCGCGGGCGCCGCGGCGGCGCTCTCGGGCGGCGCAGGCTCGGTCGGGGCCGCCGGGGCCTCACCATCGGCTGCGGGAGTTGGGTCAGCGGTTGGTGCCGGATCGGCGGGAGCCGAGGGATCGGCAGGCGCGGAGGGATCGGCAGGCGCCGGATCGACAGGCGCGGGATCCACGGCGACCGGCGGCTCGGGGGCCGGAGCAGGCTCGTCGGCCGGCGGCTCCACGGGCGCGTCGGCCGTGCCGGGGTCGCGGCCGGCGGCGATCTCGTCGGCGTTGGACATCCCGTCGCCATCGGTGTCCTCGGCGCCGTCGGCAACCCCGTTGGCATCGGAGTCGGCAACCGCGGGGTTGAGGCCGAGGCTCACCTCGAGGTCGTTCGCAAGCCCGTCGCCGTCGGTGTCGTCGGTCCCGTCGCCGACGCCCGGGGTGGTCTCGCCGTTGGCCGGATCGAGCCCGAGCGTCACCTCAAGGGCTGTCGACAGGCCGTCGCCGTCGGGGTCGGCGGCGCCGTCCGGCGTGCCGTCGCCGTTGGAGTCCGACGCGCTCGGGTCGGTCGTCATCGTCTGCTCGATTGCGTTGGGGACGCCGTCGGCGTCGGCGTCCTCTGCGCCGTCGCTGCGCCCGTTGCCGTTGGAGTCGGCGCGCTGTGGGTTGTCCTTCAGCTGGAACTCGCTCCTGTTGGTGAGCCCGTCGCCGTCGCTGTCGGTCGTCGCGTCGGCGGCGGTGACCGGGCTCAGCCCGTTCTTGACCTCCCAGCCATCGGGGATGCCGTCCCCGTCGCTGTCTGCGTTGAGCGGATCGGAGCCGAGCCGCTGTTCGGCCTGGTTGTCGATGCCGTCATGGTCGCTGTCGACCCCTGGGCGGGCGAGGACCGGGACCGACGGGATCGCGGAGTCCGAGCCGCCGCGCTGGGGCTGGAGGCTCAGCCCCGGTACCACTGACACGGCGGGTGTCCGCGCGCCGGCGCCCGCAGCGGGCAGCACGACGCGGCCGTCGACGATCTGGGAAACCGTCCCGCCGGCCGACGACCGCACCCGCACCCGCACCTTGAGCGGCGGCGCGGCGGCCAGGATCTGCCGGCCGGCGTTCCCCCCGCTGTCGCTCAGCGGCCAGCGGTCGAAGGGCAGGACCGAGCGGTTGATCGCCGCGAGCCCGGCGAAGATCGCCAGCAGGGCGCAGAGCGTGCCGGATGTCGTGAAGGCGACAGGGCCGAGCCTGCGAAGCGAAGGACGGGGGTCCACGTACGTGCAATCGGCAGGAACGCTCGGAGCCTGAGCGCTGGTGTCCGATTTGTCACGTTTTGGCGCCTCAGAGCACCTGCCGACGCTAGCGCCGAGGCACGCGGCCGCCCTCGGCGCCGGCCTCGCGGGCAGGTCCGCCGCGGTTCGCGATCCCAAGGACGCGCATCGCCTTAAGGCCCAGCGAGAGCTTCTCGCGGCCGTCGGTGGAGCCGACATCCAGGCCCGACAGCTCGCGCACCCGCTCGAGCCGGTAGCGAATCGTGTGGCGATGGGTGAACAGCCGCGAGGCGGTGCCGGCGACATTGCCGTCGGCATCGAGGAATGCCTCGAGCGTCGCGACGAGCTCGGTCTCGTACTGCTCGTCGTAGGCGACGAGCGGCTCGACCGTCTCGGCGTAGAAGCGCTGCAGCTCGGCGGGGTCCTCGCTCATCGCCGGCAGCAGCAGGCGGTAGGCACCCGTCTCGTCGAAGGCCAGCAGCGGGCGCTCGACATCGCCTTCGGCGACGTTGGCGGCCAGCAGCGCCTCCGCGCCGGCGCGGTGCAGGTCGGCGGCATCGCCGGCGACGCGGCTGCGCCCGACCGCAAACCCATGTCCCGGGAGGCCGGCCTGCAGCTCGCGCAAAACCGATTCGGCCGCCCTGCGCGCGACGGTCTCGTCCTCGCTGGGCAGCACCAGGACCACCTCGACCCCCGAGGTCGCGCTCAGCTCGGCGCGGGCCGCAAGCGTGCCGGGGACGACGGCGCGCGCCCCGCGCGCGGCGACCTCGAGCGCGCGCCCGCGCCAGCCGTCGCCGCTGGGCACAAGGGAGTGGGCGCGAACGACCACGACGCTCGCCCCGCCCTCGAGCGCAAGGCCGACCTGCTCGGCGCGCTCCAGCACCGTGTCGCGACTCGCCTGCTCGCGATCGAACAGCGCCTGGATGAAGGCAGTCGCCGCAGCCTCCGACGCACGCGCCGGAGCGCGCACGCGTTCCACCTCCGAGGCGATCAGCGTCGTGACGAGCCGGACGAGCGCCGGGCCGGGGTCCGCAGCACGGGCGCGCATGCGCAGCGTGCCGACCGACTCGTCGGCGACGCGCAATTCGTATTCCTCCACGCCTTCGCCGTCTGCCTTCACCGCCGCCTCGTCGGCCGGCGACTGGACTGCGACGGCGACCGTGCCGCCGCCGCGGTCGGTCAGCACAAGGCTGGCGTCGAGCGCCCGCGCAGCCGCCCGCACGACCTCGTGCAGGCCGGCGCCGGACTCCACGGCGTCGGTTATCGGGTCAAGGACGGAGAGGTCGAGGTCGGCCGCCATTGGCCCAAGAGTACGGGGCGATCAGCCCTGGATGCGGTCCCAGAACCACACGATCGCCCCACCGCCGGCAAGTCCGAGCCCGAGACAGGCTGCGACGACGTACAGCGTCAGGAACGCGGCGGCGCATCGCTCCCATACTCGCGAGTACGCGTTCCAGGCAGGGACCAGCACGAAGCCGATGTAGGCCGCGAGGCCGCTGACGACGCTGACCGCCGCCACGAGATAGGTGATCGAGGTGTTGCTCATGCCGCCACCTCATTCTGCCGCAGGTGGCTGACGACCAGTGCCGCGATCGCGCAGAGCGAGAACACGCCGAACGCCAGGCCATAGCCCCCGATCACGTCGGAGAAGTAGTGGACGCGCAGGTACATGCGCGTCAAGCCGATGAGCACGGCAAGCGCGACGGCGGCCAGCGGCGCGCCGACCCGTCCGGCGCGTCCCGGGAGCGTGCGCGACAGCGCGACGGCGATCGCCACATAGGCGATCGCGTAGGCCGAGTGGCCCGAGGGGTACGAGGCATCGGCGGCGCCGACGAGAGGATCGGGCGGGCGCGGGCGGTTCACCGCGGCTTTGGCGAGGTGAACGGCGAGCACCGTGAGCCCCATGCCCGCGACCAGCGCCAGCGCCTGTGGCACGAGCCGCCTCGCCACGAGCAGCGCGGCTGTCGCCAGCACAGCGGCCCCGGTCACGGGAAGGGATCCGAGCGCCGTCAGCACCTTCGCCACGGAGACGAGCGTGTCGCTGTGCAGATCGTCGACCCATCTCAGGGCGCGCATGTCGCCGACCGTCAGCGATCTCATCGTGAGGATGCGCCAGTAGCCGAAGAAGACGAACGCCCCGACCCCGCCGACCATCAGCAGGGTCGTGAGCTCCAGTCCCAGCTCGCCGGGAGTAAGCCTGTTCCACGCGAACAACAGCGGCCGGTGAACCTTCCGACCCAGCGGCAGCAGCGGCCGCAGCAGCGGCTTGCCTTCGATCCAGGCGACGAGCTCGGCGCGATTGCCCTCCTCCCGCAGCCACTTGACCGCGGCGTAGATGGCGACCACCAGCGTGATCACCACGCCGAGCGCAAGCGCCCCCTGCTTTGCGATCGAGGCGACTTGGCTGAAGCTCTGCCAGAAGACGTAGCCGAGGATCACGAAGGTCGTGCCCCACAGGCCGGCGCCGACGACGTCGTAGGG
>JAWVFZ010000362.1:0-11556 GCA_033855555.1 Solirubrobacteraceae bacterium | reverse complement strand
GCACCAGCGCGCGCTCGGCGAGCGCCCCGTGGCCGATGTCACGGCGCTTGGGGCCGCGCATGAACCCGGCCTCCCCGACGCTGAACGGCGGGAAGTTGTAGTGGTGCCAGTAGTACTTCTTGGTCTCCAGCCCGAGGGTGTCGAGACGCATCTCCTCCTTGAGCGTGCCCAGGGCCGCCACGGAGAACGCCTGCGTCTGGCCGCGGGTGAACAGCGCGGAGCCGTGCGTACGCGGGGCGACGGAGACCTCGATCGAGATCGGGCGGATCTCCTTCTCGGCGCGGCCGTCCGGGCGCTTCTTGTGGACGGCGATGCGCTCGCGGATGACCTGCTTCTCGAGCTTGGCGAACGCCGTCGCCGCGTTGGCCTTGTACTCGGCGTACGTGTCGGCCTCGGGGTCGCCCGCGTACTGCTCGATGACCTCGGCCTCGACCGCCTTCGTGGCGTCCTGGCGCTGGAGCTTGTCGAAGACCTGGGTGGCCTCGTCGAGCTTGGCGCCGTGCGACGCGCGGATCTGGTCGAGCAGGTCCGAGGGAAGCTGCGGCGCCTCGACGACCAGCTTCTCCTTGCCGGCCTTCTCGGCCAGCTCGCGCTGTGCGGCACACAGCTTCTTGATCGCGTCGTGGGCGATGTCGAGCGCGTCGAGGATCTCCGCCTCGGAGACCACGTTGGCGCCCGCCTCGACCATGAGGATCGCCTCTTCGGTGCCGGCCACGACGAGGTCGAGGTCGGTGTTCTCGAGGAGGTCCTCCTCGGGCGGGTTGACGACGAAGTTGCCCTCGATCTTGCCGATGCGCACCGCGCCGACCGGATGCGGCAGCGGGACGGGCGAGATCATGAGCGCCGCGGAGGCGCCGTTCATCGCGAGGATGTCGTAGGGGTGGACGTGGTCGATCGACAGCGGGATCGACACGAGCTGCGTCTCGAAGTGCCAGCCCTTGGGGAAGAGCGGGCGGATCGGACGATCGATCATGCGGGCGGTGAGTGTGCCCTTCTCGCCCGAGCGGCCCTCACGCTTGAAGAACGAGCCGGGGATCTTGCCCGCGGCGTACATGCGCTCTTCGACGTCGACCGTCAGCGGCAGAAAGTCCACGTCGCGGAGGTTGCCGACAGTGGCGGTGTTGAGGACCATCGTGTCGCCCTGGCGGACGACGACGGCGCCGGAGGCCTGCTTGGCCATCTTCCCGGTCTCGAACGTGATCTCCGAGCCGGCGATCTCCACGGAGACCGTAGTCACGGCGTCTGACATATGTGGTTGTTCCCTTCTTTGGCCCGCCGTTTCGGTCGACGGGCGCTCTTGCTTCTATCTATTTCCGAAGCAGCCAGGATAACGGGTTGATACGCACGGCCACCCCCAGGGGCGCGTCAACGGCAATGGCCGCCTGCGAGCGCGACGCGCCGGTGCAACGGCAGCGCGCGCGAGGACGATCCGGCGAAGATCGTGAAGCACCCCGGCGTCACCTTCCAGCCATCCTGCCAGTGCGCGAAGGCGCGTGAACCGAGGGTGAACCGCAGCTGCCGCGCCTTCCCGCGCTTCAGCGCAAGCTTGGCGAAGGCCTTGAGCTGGCGCGGCGGCTCGCCGGCTGCTGCGGGCTGGCCGACATAGACCTGGGGAACGGCAAAGCCGGGCCGCGCGCCGGTGTTGCGCACCGTCAGCGCGACCCGCACCTTCTTGCCCTGGCGCCGGACCGTCAGCCCGCTGAAGCGAAAGCGCGTGTAGCTACGGCCAAACCCGAACGGGTAGGCCGGGGTCTTCGCCTTGGCGTCGTAGAAGCGGTAGCCGACGAGCAGGCCCTCCTTGTACGTCTCCGTCTCCCCGATTCCGGGATAGGCCTCGGGGTCGCCGGCGGTCGGTAGGTCGGCCTCCGAGCGCGGGAACGTCGCAGGCAGCCGCCCGCCGGGGTCGGCGTCACCGAACAGCACACGGGTGATCGCGGGCCCGGCCTCCTGCCCGGGGTACCAGGCCTCCACCAGCGCGGCGATGCGGTCGCGCCATGGCGTCAGCACCGGGCCACCGGTCTCCAGCACGACGACCGTCTGGGGCTGCGCGGCCGCGACCTGCCCGATCAGCGCGTCCTGGTCGCCGTGAACCGTCGGGCACTCGAGGCTCAGACACCGGCGGTCGGCCCCTTCGCTCTGGTAGTCGGCGGCGAACACGATCGCCACGTCGGCGGCCTTCGCGACCGCAGCCGCGCGCGCCGGGTCGCTGCCGTCGTCGTAGTTGACCGTGGCGTTCCCCGCGCGGGCCCTGATGGCGGTCAGCGGATCGGTGAACGCGAACGGCTTCACGTTGCCCGAGCCCCCGCCGGTCGTGAACGTCGTGGCGGGGACGCCGATCACCGCGATCGACTTCGGCGCGCGCAACGGCAGCGTCCTGCGGCGATTCTCCAGCAGCGTGATCGCCGACTCCTCGACCGCCTGGGCGGTCTTCGCGTGAGCCGGCTTGTCGATCTTCGTGTCGTCGACGGGGTAGGCGTCACGGTCGAACACGCCGAAGGCGAACAGCGTGCGCAGGTAGCGCCGGACGTGCTCGTCGACCTGCTGGGCCGTCCCCTGCCCGGTCGCCACCGCGGCCTGAACCTGGAGCGGGCCGTAGGCGAGACCAGGCCACGGCTCGAAGTCCAGCCCGCCGCGCAGCGACGCGCCCGTGTCGTGTGCGGCTCCGTAGTCGGCCAGCACGAAGCCCTGGAAGCCCCATTCCTTCTCGAGGATCTGGTGGATCAGGTGGTCGTGCTCGCAGGCGTAGGAGCCGTTGACGTGGTTGTAGGAGCACATCACCGTGCCGACGTGGCCCTGCTTCACCGCCGCCTCGAAGTGTGGGAGATAGATCTCGCGCAGGGTGCGCTCGTCGATCCGGGCGTCGACGAGCATCCGGTTGCCCTCCGTCGAGGGCGGCCCGAGCAGCTGACCTGGCCCACCGGCGTCGGCAGCCGGCGAGACGCCCTCCTGGTTGTTGGCGGCGAAGTGCTTGACGTCGGCGATCACGCCCTCGCCCTGGGCGCCCTTGATCCAGGCGACCGCCATCTGCGAGTCCAGATAGGGATCCTCGCCGTAGGCCTCGAACGTGCGGCCGCCCAGCGGCGTGCGCATGATGTTGACCGTCGGGCCGAAGACGACGTCGTTGCCCTTCTTGCGCGACTCGTCGCCGACGATGGCGCCGTACGCGCGGGCAAGCCGCGGGTCGAACGTCGCGGCGAGCCCCATCGGGTTCGTCAGGCCGGTCGTCTGGCCCTGGCGCGGACCCTGGGGGCCGTCGGTGAACAGGACCTTCGGCACCCCCAGCCTCGGGACGCCGGCCTCGGTGCCGGTGTGCGAGCCGTCGTAGCACGCACACACCCCTGGGAGATCGTCGCCTGCGAGAAGGCCGACCTTCTCGTCCGGCGTCAGGGCCGCCAGCACGAGCCCGGCGCGGGTGTCGGCGCTCAGCGACGTGTCACACCACGGGTGGTCGCCGCAGCGGCCTGCGGCTTGGGCTCCAGCAGGGAGCAGCATGACTCCCGCGACGACGACACCGAGCAGACCCTTGTTCATGCACCGGAATCTAGTGGTCGAAGATCCAAGGCGTCCCGGTGGCCCCCGCGCGCAGCGCGTCGCGGACGTCGCGCCGGACCCGCTCGGCCACGGCATCCGAGCGGCGATCGGCCTCGAAGCGGTCCACGTCGAGCCCCAGCTGCGCGCAGCGCTCCCAGAGATGCGGGTCCTCCAGGCGGCCCTGGTCGGCGTACGTGCTGTCGGCGAACGCCCAGAACGCGTCCTGCGCGGCGGCGGCCTCCGCGGCATGCGCGAGCGCGAGCGCGCGCGGATGGCGCGCCTTCAGCGCAAGGTGGCGAAAGACGACCCGGGCACCCTCGGCCCGCAGGCGCTCGTGGGCGACCGCGCAGTGCGGGCAGGTGAGGTCGGCGTAGAGCACGACGAGCCGCCCGTCACCGCGGACGTGGTCGTCGTCGCGGATGCCCGGGACGGCCGCGCTGCGCAGATCGTCCATGCCGATAGCCTCGCACCGATGGACGTTCTCGAGGGCGACGGGATCCGCATCCGCCCGCTGCGCGACGACGACGCGGAGCGCTTCGCCGCCGGCACTCGCGACCCCGACGTCCGCGATCACGGAGGACTGCCGGTCGAGCACACCCCCGCGAGCGCCCGCGCCGCGTTCGCCGCGCTCGACGACAAGAGCTTCGTCCTACGCGCGATTGCCGACGCCGACGACGACGCGTTCCTGGGGACCGTCGTCCTGTTCGCGATCGCCCGCCATGAGCGCCGCTGCGAGGTCGGGTTCTGGCTGATCCCGGAAGGGCGCGGGCGCGGGGCGGCGAGCACCGCCGTGCGGCTCGTCTGCGACTGGGCCGCTGGCGCCTGGGGCATGGAGCGCTTCGATGCCCACGCCGACGCCGACAACCCGGCGTCACACGCGGTGCTCGAGCGCAACGGCTTCGAGCGCGAGGGAGTGATGCGCGGCTACGGCCTGCGTGGTGACGAACGCGTGGATGCGGTCGTCTTCGGCCGCCTCGGCTTGTAGCGGCGCCAGATCGCCGTCGTCGTCTCGTCGTGCGAGAGGCTGCTGGCGTGGTTGCGCCACGGCCGCTGGTTGATCCCGCTGCCGGTCAGCGTGTACAGCGAGTGGCCCACCGCGAGCGCCAACACGACCACGAAGGCCAGGAAGATGAAGGCGCCGCCTGAGAGGGGCATGACGCCAGGGTGGCAACCGCGGCGCTCCGCGAGGGATGGGCCGAGGTCCCGTCAGCGCCCGCCGTTCGGCTAGGCGGAGGCGAGGCCGTCGAAGATCAGGTTCACGCCGGGCAGGTCGCCGGGCGAGTCGGCCAGGTGCGACCACTTCACGACCCCGTCGGGACCGACGATGACGATCGCGCGGTTGGAGAACCCCGCCGGCTCGAAGTAGGCGCCGAAGGCGCGTGAGGCCGCGCCCTTGGGCTCGAAGTCGCTCAGCTGCTCGATCGAGACGCCGAGCTTCTCCTTGAAGGCCTGCTGGGAGTAGGTGGCGTCGCACGACACGCCGTAGACCGTCGCGCCGAGCTCCGACAGCTCTGGGAGCGCCTCCTCGTAGATCTGCAGCTGATCGGTGCAGACGGGGCTGAAGGCGAACGGATAGAACACCAGCACGGTGGTCTTCCCCAGCAGGTCCTCCTGGGTGAACTCCTGTCCTGCTGAGGTCCTGAGCGTGAACTGCGGCGCCGGAGTGCCCGGCGCGAGGATGCTCACCTACGAAGCCCGAGCTCGCGGATGAGCTCGCGGTATCCCTCGAGGTTGTTCTTCTGCAGATAGTTGAGCAGCCGGCGGCGACGCCCGACGAGCATGAGCAGCCCGCGACGGGAGTGGTGGTCCTTCTTGTGGCTGCGCAGGTGCTCCGTGAGCTCGTTGATTCGCTCCGTGAGCAGGGCAACCTGGACCCGCGTGTTACCGGTGTCCTGAGGGCTGGCGCCGAACTGCGCCGTGATCTCTGCTTTGCGTTCCTGGGTCAGGGTCATGTGCGGCGGCGAAGGGTAGCAGTCACTCGCTCGCCACCTCGCGCGCCTGCTCGACGTCGAGATCCATCTGCGCGATCAGGGCGTCGACGGAGTCGAAACGCTTCTCGCCGCGTAGGCGCTTCAGGAACTCCAGGCGCAGCTCCGAGCCGTACAGATCGCCCTCGAAGTCGAGGATGTAGGCCTCGATCAGCTCACCGCGGCCGGTGACGAACGTCGGGCGCACGCCGACGTTGACCGCTGCCACGTGGCCGTCGCCGGCGCGGCAGGCGTAGACGCCGTGGCCGGGCGTGACGTACCCGGCCTGCGGGACCAGGTTCGCTGTCGGGTAACCGAGGTCGCGCCCGCGCTTGTCGCCGTGCACGACCTCGCCCTGGACCACGAACGGCGCGCCCAGCAGGCGGTCGGCGTACATGACCGCGCCACCGAGGACCAGTCCGCGGATATGCGACGAGCTCACGACCTCGCCGTCGATCTCCAGCAGCGGGGCGACGCGCGTCTCGAAGCGATCGTCGGCCGCGAGCATCGCGGTGTCGCCCTGTGCCTTGTGGCCGAAGCGGAAGTTCTCCCCGACGCTCACGTGCGTGGCGCCGAGCGTGCCGACGATAACGTCGTCGATGAACTCCTGCGCGGACTGTGCGGCGAACTCGCGGTCGAACGGGATCACGACGAGCTCGTCCACGCCGAGGGTCGCCACGAGCTCGGCCTTGCGCTCGAGCGTCGTCAGCAGCGGCGGCGAGCCGTTGGGCGCCACCACCGCGGACGGGTGCGGATCGAAGGTCAGGACGGTGTCGGCACCGGCGATCACTTCGCGGTGTCCGACATGGACGCCGTCGAACGTCCCGATGGCAACCCGACGCGGCCGCGGCTCGACATCCGAAAGTGCTGTGAGCTTCACGCCCGGAACCCTACGGACGCCTTCACGCCCCCGCCCTCACGGGGCTCGGCCACGCAGATCGGCCCTTCGGCGTCCTCCAGGACGACCGTGCCATCGGCCTCGATGCCCACGAGCGCCCCATGGCGCGCCCGCCGGGCATCCTCGCCCTCGACGGCCACGACGGGCAGGAAGGCGCGAAGCATGTCCCCGAGCTCGATCAGGGTTTCGCCATCGGCCTGGTCGACGCGCCACGGGCCGATCTCGGTGCGTCGCAGCGACTCGCAATACGCGTCCCCCAGCTCGGCGACGAGCGATCGGATGTACGTGCCGCTCGAGCACTCGATCTCATAGGCCCCGCGGACGTCGCCTTCGCGCCACAGCTGGTCGAAGCGATGCACATGGACGACGCGCTCGGGCATCTCGAACACCTCGCCGCGCCGCGCGCGCTCGTAGGCGCGCGTCCCGTCGATGCGGATCGCGGAGTAGATCGGCGGGCGCTGGTGGATCTCGCCGGTCGGCATCGGCGGCGGATCGGGCGGGATGCGGCCCGTCTGGTCGATCTCGCCATCAGGGTCGCCGGTCGACGAGATCGCACCGAAGCGCGCGACCGTGGCGTAGGTCTTGGGGAGCGTGAGCACATAGCGCGCAACCCTCGTCGCGCGGCCGACCAGGACGAGCAGGAGGCCGGTGGCAAATGGGTCCAGGGTGCCCGCATGCCCGGTCTTCGCGCCCGCCAGCGCGCGGCGCACGCGCAGCACCTCGTCGTGGCTCGAGACGCCGCGCGGCTTGTCGCAGAGGATCACGCCGTCCATCGAGGCCCATCCTCCCTGTTCTCGCGGAGGCGCGGAGTACCGTTCGCGCGTGCCCGTGGCCGCGTCGATCATCCCGTTCCTGCTGATGGCCGCGGGGCTCCTCGTCGTGGCGGTCGCTCTGGCCGCGGCCCGTTTCGGCACGGAACGCCCGCGGACGGAGCGCAGGCAATCCCCGCGGGCGACGGCGGCCCGGCCGGTCGTCGTCCGCCACGCCTCCGGGGAGGCACGGACCTTCGCCCTCGATCTGAGCGAAGGCGGCATCCTGATCGCCGGACCTGGGGGCCTTTCGATCGGCGACACGGTCACCCTGACCATCGCGTACGACCACCAGCAGCCGCGCACCACCGACGCGGTCGTCGTCAGGCACACGCCGCAGGGCTACGTGGGGCTGCGGTTCGTCTAGGCCGGGCTGAGGCTGCGGGGCTCTTGGCTTGGCACGGGGTGTGGGTGGCGAGCAGATCGGTTTGCTCGGGTGGCGCTCCGGGTTGGTTGCTTGCATTGATGGAGAGGGTGAGCCACGCACGCTCGTTCTGGGCCGGAGTCTCCGCGCATAGCGCGGACTTTCCGGCCCACAACGGCTGGGCGGGGCGCGTGGGTAACGAAGGTTCCCGTGAGCGGGAGGTTTGTTCCTCAAGCGCGCGAGACGGACGAACATGGCGCTTGCGCCAGTTTCGTCAGCCAAGCGGCCCGCCTGGGGCCACCCGAGCCGCTCCCTTTCCCTCAATGCAAGCAACCCACGCCTGGCCGCCGGCAGACAAGCCGCGCTGCGCGCCACCCGAGAACCGCCTGACGCTAGGCCGGCTGCAGCTGCGCCGCGACCTGCGCGCGCAGGAACGTGACGAGCTCGGCGTCGGTGAGCTCGGTTGAGAAGCCTGCTGCTCGGCGATGGCCTCCCCCTCCCCCGGCGCGCGCGATCGCGCTGACGTCGACGTCGTCGCCGGTTGCCCGGAGCGAGACCTTCTTGCGGGTGGCTGAGTTGCCATTCGCCTCCGTAAGCAGCTCGCGCGACATCGCCGCGACCTTCGTGCCCTCGACTGAGCGCAGGTGGTCGATGACACCCTCGGAGTAGCTCTCCTCGGCACCGGCCAGGCGAAAGTCGTCGCGGCTGAGGCGCGCGATCGTGAGCGCGCCGTCGTCGTAGCGCTCGACTTTGGCCAGCGCGCGCGAGAGCAGCTCCAGCTTGGCGAACGGCATGTCCTCATAGAGGCGCTTGTAGACGCCGGCCACGTCGACTCCCGCGCTGATGAGCTCCGCGGCCATGACGTGGGCGCGCGCGCCGGTGTTCTCGTACATGAAGCGCCCGGTGTCGGTGACCAGCCCGACGTAGAGCGCCTCGGCGATTGTCAGCGTCGGCGCGACGCCGAGGGCGCGCATCAGGTCCCACACGAGCTCCGCGGTGCAGGAAGCCTCGTCGTCGACCCAGTTGACGGTGCCGAAGCGCGTGTTGTCGTGATGGTGGTCGACGTTGACGATGTGGGTGTCGTCGCGCTTGACGATGTCCAGCGGGTTGCGGTCCATGTTGCCGCAATCGAGGTAGATGACCGTGCGCTGGTCGATGTCGTCCGGTGGCACGGACGCCAGCCCGGTGAGGTCGAAGAAGCGGTACTCGTAGGGCAGCGGGAACTCGTCGGCCGACATGAACATGACCGAGTCCTTGCCCAGTGCCCGCAGGACGTTGTGCATCCCGACGAGCGAACCGAGCGCGTCGCCGTCGGCGTTCTCGTGGGTCACCAAGACGAAGCGCTGCCCCTCGCGGACCTCGCCGAGAACCCGGTCGCGGTCGCTCACTTGCCGTGTTCCTTCTCGAACAGGATCCGCTCCAGGCGCGCGGCGCGCTCGGCCGTGTCGTCGTAGACGATCTCGAGCGTGGGCGTTCGCTTCAGCCGCAGCTCGCGGTTGACCGCTGCCTGCAGCACGCCGGTCCCCGACGTCAGCCCATCCATCGTCGCCGTTCGCTCGTCCTCTGTGCCGAGGACGCTCACGAATACCTTCGCGTGGCGCAGATCTGGGCTGGTTCGCACATCGGTCACGGTGACGAACCCGACGCGCGGGTCCTTGAGCAGCTTGATCGCATCGCTGAGGACCTCTCTGACGGCCTCGTTGACGCGGCGCATCCGGTCGGTGCTCATCCTATCCCTGACACCTCGTCGAGCGCCCCGCGGGGTGACCGCCTAGGACAGCGCGCGCTCAACCTGGCGCGTCGCGTAGACCTCCAGGACGTCGCCCTCCTTGATGTCCTGGAAGTTGGCAACCACGATGCCGCACTCGAAGCCCGCCTGGACCTCGCGCACGTCGTCGTTGAACCGCTTGAGCGACTGAATCGTCGAGTCGTAGACGACGGTGCCGTCGCGGACGACGCGGGTGCGTGCGCCGCGGGTGACGGTCCCCTCGGTCACGTAACAGCCGGCGATCGCGCCGATCCGCGACGCGCGGAAGATCGCGCGGACCTCGACCTGGGCGACGGTCTCCTCGACCTCCTCCGGCGCGAGCAGGCCCTCCATCGCGGCACGCAGCTCGTCGAGCGCCTTGTAGATGACGGAGTACATCCGGATGTCGACGCCCTCGCGCTCCGCGACCGCCCTCGCGTCGCCCACCGGGCGCACGTTGAAGCCGAGGATGACGGCGTCGGAGGCGGCGGCGAGCATGACGTCGGACTCGTTGATGCCACCGACGCCCGAGTGGATGACGTTGACCTGGATCTCCGACTGGGGCAGCTTGGCGATCTCGTCCTCGATGGCCTCCAGCGAGCCGGCGACGTCGGCCTTGACGACGAGCGCGAGCTCCTGCAGGTCCTCCTCCCGCGACCGCTTGAAGACGTCCTCGAGCGAGACCTTGCGGCCCGAGCGGCGGGCGAGCGCCTCGGTCTTGAGGCGGTTCAGGCGCTCGGTGGCCAGCCGGCGGGCCTCGCGGTCGTTGTCGACGACGCGGAAGGTCTCACCGGCGTCGGGGACGCCCTCGAAGCCGAGGACCTCGACCGGGTCACCCGGGATCGCCTGCTCGAGGCGGTCGCCGTGATGGTTGTGCATCGCGCGAACACGGCCGAACGTCGGGCCTGCGACGACGGCATCCCCGACCTCCAGGCTGCCGCGCTGGATGAGCAGCGTCGCGACGGGGCCGCGCCCCGGATCGAGCTTGGACTCGATGACCACGCCGGACGCGTCGGCCTCGGGATTGGCCTTGAGCTCCTCGAGCTCGGCGACCACGAGGATCGTGTCGAGCAGGTTGTCGAGGCCCTCGCGGGTCTTGGCCGACACGTCGACGAACTCGGTGTCGCCGCCCCATTCGGAGGGCTGGAGGTTGCGCTGCGTGAGCTCGGTGCGCACGCGCGTCGGGTCAGCGCCCTCCTTGTCGATCTTGTTGACGGCGACGAGGATCGGCACCTCGGCGGCCTTCGCGTGGTCGATCGCCTCGTCCGTCTGCGGCTTGGCGCCGTCGTCGGCGGCGACGACGATGACCGCGAGGTCCGTGACGCGGGCGCCGCGGGCGCGCATGGCGGTGAACGCCTCGTGGCCAGGCGTATCGAGGAAGGTGATCGGCTTGCCGTTGTGACGCACCTGGTAGGCGCCGATGTGCTGGGTGATGCCACCGGCCTCGCCGGCGACGACCTCGGTTTCGCGGATGGCGTCGAGCAGCGACGTCTTGCCGTGGTCGACGTGGCCCATGATCGTCACGACCGGCGGGCGGTCGATCAGATCGGCCTCGTCGTCGCTGAAGGCGGGCTCGCTGTCGTCGTCGTCGCCCACGTGGACGATCTCGACCTGCTTGTCGAATTCGTCGGCGAGCACCTGGATGGCGTCGTCGGTGAGCGTCTGCGTGAGCGTCGCCATCTCGCCCAGCGTCATGAGCTTCTTGATGATCTCCGGCGTCGCGACGCCGAGGTACTCGGCGACGTCCTTGACGGTCGAGCCGGAGTTGACCTTGACGACGTCGGTGCGCGACTGCGCGTTGACGTCGAGCGGCGCGGCGACCTCGTTGAGGACCTCGCGGCGACGGCGTCCGCGGCGGCGCGGACCACGCTGCTGCGGACCGCCACCCGGGCCGCCCGGCCCACCGGGACCGCCGGGACCACCCGGGCCGCCGGGGCGGCGTGAGGCCTGGGAGTCGATGACGACGCGGCGGCGGCCACCGGGGCCCGCGCCGCCGGGCGCGCGCTCGCCCGCCATGCCGCCGCGGTTCGGGCGCCGGCCGGCGCCTCCGGGCTGGTTGGCGGACTCGTCGCGCTTGGGGCGCTCGGGCGGCTCGGGGCCGGAGATGATGCGGGGGCCGGTGCCGGGCGCAGGGCGATCGCCGGGCGGGGTCGGCTGGACGACCTTGGGGCCGGAGCCGGGCGCCGCGCCGTCCGTGGCGTCGGGGGCTGCCGGCGTCTGGGCTTCGGCCTTGGCGGCAG
>JAWVFZ010000361.1:0-2553 GCA_033855555.1 Solirubrobacteraceae bacterium | reverse complement strand
GCGGGCCACCCGACATCGCGCTCGATCAGCGCCTCCTCGGCCGCTCGTCCGCCGTTGACGCCGAAGAGCCGCTTGGCGAAAAGCAGGTACACGACGACCGCGACGTTGAGCACGAACGCGACGACCTTGAAGGGACTGAGCTTGTTGGCGAGCTCGTAGATCTCCAGCGGCAGCAGCGAGGTCGTGACGAGGAACGTCAGGTACTCGGCCCAGCGCCTCGTGTACCAGAGGCCGACGGCCTCGACGCCCTCGACGGCTGCGTACCCAAGCAGGACCGCGCCGAACAGATGCAGGTTCGTCGAGCTTGTCGTGAAGAGCTTGTCGACCTCGTGCAGCAGCCCGTGCTGTGCGTGTCCCTCGCCCGACACCGCACCGCCGGTGAGGTCCGCCGCGACCTTGTAGAACGTCGATCGCAGCTGGTCGCGGTTGGCGCTGAAGATGAGGACGATCGCGCCGAGGGTCCCGAGCACCACGAAGTGCAGCGCGCGATTGATCGCGATCAGGCGCAGCACGATCTTGTCGCGCAGTGGCTTGCCGCGCAGTGGCAGTTCGATCTCGTCGCGTGCCGGCGGGTGCTCGCGCGTGAGCTCCGCGGGCGGGTCGACCGGCAACCACGAGTCGCAGCGCAGGCAGCGGTGCCAGCGCACCTCGCCGACCTCGCGGACGAAGATCGCGTCCTGCGCGCGGAGGTGGCGCGCGTCGACGCCTTCGAGCGCGTGGCCGGCGACGCCGCAGTGCAGGAGCTCCCAGTGGAAGCGTGGCCTGAAACGGCTCGGTTGCTCGCGCCGGATGCCCGCGGGGTCGTGCGCCGGCTCGCGGGTCACGGTTTGCATTGTTACCCGGTCCGGGCTGACAGTCACAATGAACGTATGCCCGCCAGTCGCTCGCCGCGCCGACTGAAGCTGCCGCGCCGGGAACGGCGCGAGGAGCAGGAGGGGCAGCTCTTCGGTCGCTCCCGCCTGGAGGACCTGGTGATCATCACGGGCTTCTCCGGGGCGGGCAAGTCGACGGCGATGAACGTCTTCGAGGACGCCGGCTACTTCTGCGTCGACAACCTGCCCCCGGAGATGATCCGCTCGCTCGTGGAGCTGTTCGTCCACGACGGCTCCAAGGTCGAGCGCGCCGCCGTCGTCTCCGACGTGCGCGGTGGCGAGTACTTCGAGGCGCTGCGCGCCGTGCTCGACGATCTCGAAACCCTGGGCGTCGTGCACCACGTCCTGTTCCTGGAGGCCGACGAGGAAGCGCTGCTCACGCGCTACAAGGAGACCCGCCGCCGTCACCCCCTGGCGCCGGAGTCCAGCGTCATGGGTGGCATCGACGCCGAACACTCGATGCTCGACCCGCTGCGCGAGCGCGCCGACCTCGTGATCGACACGACCGGGCTGAAGGCGCACATGCTGCGGCGCAAGATCGCCGACGAGTTCCTGCCGCGGACCGCGCCGCAGCGGCTGGCCGTGACCTTCGAGTCGTTCGGGTTCAAGCACGGGCCGCCGCGCGACGCCGATCTCACGTTCGACGTGCGGTTCCTGCCGAACCCCCACTACGAGAACGACCTGCGCCCGCTCACCGGCCATGACGAGCGCGTCGTCGCCCACATGGACCGCGAGGGCGGGCTGGGGGAGCTCTATGAGCGGCTCGAGCCGCTGCTGGACTTCCTGCTGCCCAACTACGTCGCGGAGGGCAAGGCGCACCTGATGGTCGCGGTCGGGTGCACGGGCGGCCGTCACCGCAGCGTGGCGATCGCCGAGCACCTCGCCAAGCGCTACCGCGAGCACGACGAGCTCTTCGTCGAGATCAAGCACCGCGACATCGAGAAGGCCGGCCCGGTTCTCGAGCGGCCGGAGGCCGATCGTGCGTCTCAGGACGCGGGGCGGGATGCCCCGCGGAGGTGATCTCTCACGTGGGCTTCGAGGTCTCGGACCTCGAGCGCTCGGCCCGCTTCTACGATCCGGTCATGTACGCCCTGGGCGGGCGGCGGATGTTCGAGGGCCCCGGTGCGATCGCCTACGGCGTCGACAAGCCGAAGCTGTGGATCGTCGCGCGCGGACGTGAGCCCGCGCCGGGCTTCGGCCACGTCGCGATCGTCGCGGCCGGCAAGGCGGCGGTGGAGGCGGCGTTCAAGGCCGGCATGAAGCACGGCGGCCGCGACGACGGCGCGCCGCGCCCGCGCCCGCAGTACGGCCCGAGCTACTACGCGGCCTACCTCCTGGACCCGGACGGCTACCGGGTCGAGGTGGTGAGCGGGGGTTCGTAGATAAGGTCTCTGGTCTCCTGAAGACTGCGTAGGAAGGACTGAAACGCCATGCCAGTACGCGTGGGGATCAACGGCTTCGGCCGCATCGGGCGCAATGCGTTCCGTGCCGCCCAGGCTGCGAACGCCGATATCGAGTGGGTCGCGGTCAACGACCTGACCGACGCCCCGACGCTCGCACACCTCCTGAAGTACGACTCGACCCTCGGGCCGTACAAGGGCAGCGTCGAGGTGACCGACGACGGCCACCTGAGCGTCGACGGCAAGGAGCTGCGGGTGCTCGCCGAGCGCGATCCGGGCGC
>JAWVFZ010000360.1:0-9560 GCA_033855555.1 Solirubrobacteraceae bacterium | reverse complement strand
GAACTCCGCCCACTCGGTGACGAGCACGACGCCGTCGGCCCCTTCCAGGCAATCCATCGCGGAGGGGGCGAACTCGACGCCCTGGATCAGCTTGCGCGCCTCCGCCTCGGCGATCGGGTCGTAGGCGATGACGGTCGCGCCGTCGGCCTGCAGCCGCGCGCAGAGCACGAGCGAGGTCGCTTCGCGCATGTCGTCGGTGTTGGGCTTGAACGCCAGGCCGAGCAGCGCCACGCGCTTGCCGACGAGCGGCCCGAGGTGCTTGTGGAGCTTGCTCATCACGCGGCGCTTCTGCAGCTCGTTGACCTCGATCACCGCGTTGAGCAGCTGGAAGTGGTAGCCCGAGTTGCCTGCGAGCTGCTTGAGCGCGGTGACGTCCTTGGGGAAGCACGAGCCACCGAATCCAAGCCCCGCCTGGAGGAACTTGTTGCCGATCCGGTCATCCAGGCCCATGCCCTTGGCGACCTCGATGACGTCTGCGCCGGTCTCCTCGCAGACGTTGGCGATCTCGTTGATGAACGAGATCTTCGTCGCCAGGAACGCGTTGGACGCGAGCTTGACCATCTCGGCCGAGGCGGTGTCGGTGCGCACGAGCGGCGCGTCCAGCGGCGCATAGAGCTCGGCGACGGCGTCTCCGGCCCAGTCGCCGTCGTCGCCGATGACGACGCGGTCGGGGTTCAGGAAGTCGGCGACCGCCGTGCCCTCCTTGAGGAACTCCGGGCAGGAGACGTAGCGGAAGCCGTCCTTGCCCTGCCCGGCGAAGACGCGCTTGATCGCGCGGCCGGTGCCCACGGGGACCGTGGACTTCATGACGAGCGCGTGGCGGTCGGAGGCCGGCATCGCGTTGACGACGGCGTGGACCGCGCTGAGGTCGGCGTCGCCGGAGTACGTCGGCGGCGTGCCGACGGCGACGAACAGCAGACGCGCCCGCTCGAGCGCCTCGGCGATGTCGGTCGAGAAGTGCATCCGCTCGCGATTGGCGCCGACCAGCTCCTCGAGCCCCGGCT
This sequence comes from Solirubrobacteraceae bacterium, assembly GCA_033855555.1. Classification (GTDB taxonomy): domain Bacteria; phylum Actinomycetota; class Thermoleophilia; order Solirubrobacterales; family Solirubrobacteraceae; genus AC-49. The sequence goes on along the minus strand of JAWVFZ010000360.1, from coordinate 8,556 downwards.
CGTAGATCGGGATCTCACCGCGCTTGAGGCGGTCGATCTTGTCGACGTCGATGTCGATGCAGAAGACGTCCGACCCCAGCTGCGCGAACCCCGCCGCGGTGACGAGGCCCACATAGCCGGTGCCGATGACGCCGATGGGCTCGGGCGCGGTCATGCGGCGCCGAAGGCTATCGGTCCCGGTGATCGCCCGATCGTCTGACGGCTGTCAGCGTCCGACGCGCGTCAGCGACGAGGCGAGCGCGAGCATCTGCTGATTGGTCAGCGTTTCCAACAGGGTGTTGGAGACCCAGTAGACCGCCCGCTTGGACCGATAGGCGACAAGCCGCAGACGGCTGCCATCGAAGAACAGCTCGAACTTGCGCCCGTTGATCTTCCGCGTCTCCGACGGGTTGTCGAGGATCGGCGGCGAGCTCCAGGTCGTGCCCTGCACCCCGTAGTACTGGCCGATGTCGCCCGCGAAGGCCACGATCCGATAGGCACGGTAGCGGTGGCGGCCGCGGTCGTAGATGTCGTAGGCGCGGCGGTCGGGCACGCGGTAGTTGCCGCGCGCCGCGAGCAGCTTGGGGTAGTACACGGGGAAGTGCAGGTGGGTCGCGAGCGCGATCGCCTGGTCCTCGCCGAGGGTCTTGTTGAGCACCAGGCCCCGCGGCACCCCCGCGCGCGTGCGCTTGCGGTGGGGCGTGTGCTTGGCCGGCGTCGAAGCACCGCGCGGACTGGCCGAGGCCTCGGCGTTGAGGAAGTCGTGAACCGCCTTCTGCAGGCGGTTTTGCGACGTCGTGACGTACGTCGGGCCGGCGGTCCCCGGGAAGTGGACCTCCTGGACCGGGTGGCTCGCGGACTCGGCCACCAGCTTGAGGAGGCGAAGGATCGCCGTCGTCCCGCGGATGTCGGTCTGCGTGTACTTGCCGAAGATCTTCAGCAGGGCCGTGCGGTCGCCGAAGAGGCGACTCACCCCGACCTGGTCCTTCGCCTGGCGCAGGAAGTCCTGCTGGCGGGCGGCGCGCACGAGGTCGGTATCGAAGTGGCGATAGCGGACGTAGTCCAGGGCGTCCTGCCCGCACAGGCGCTGGTAGCCGGCCGGCACGTTGATCGTCGCGTAGTCCGGGCCCCCGCCGAACGGTGGGCTGTTGTCGTTGAAGTACTTGCGGTCGACGTCCACGTAGACGCACTTGAGGCGGTTGACGGCGTGCTTGAAGCCACCGAAGTTCACGTTGACGACGTGGTTGATCGGGATGTGCAGCAGCGACCGCAACGTCTTGACCGACAGGCTCGGCCCGCCGTAGGCATAGGCCGCGTTGATCTTGTCCTCGCCGTGGCCGGGGATCTGGACCTTGAGATCGCGCGGGACGTTCATCACTGCGGTGGCGCCCTTGGACGGATCCAGGCGGACGAGCATGATCGTGTCCGATCGCACCGGGTTCTTCTGCTTGATGTCGGCGAAGCGGCGGTCGGAGCCGAGCACGAGGATCGTCTGCGGCCCGCCGCCCTGCACGTCGTCGAGCGCGCCCTTGATGTTCGGGATCGGGATCTGCGCCCGCTGGAAGATGTTGGCGTCGTTCTTGACCTCGAGCAGCACCGCCGTGGCAACCGACGCGGCGCTGAGCAGCGTGATGATCACCATGCCCAGGAGGAAGCGCTTGACCATCCCGACCGCGAGCCGCGGCGGGCGCTCGTCCGGCAGTGCGTTCATCGGCCGCGCGCCTTGAAGTGCCCGGCGGTGGCGGCGATGCCGATCATCTGCTCGTTCGTGAGGGCGCTGCCGAGCGTGTTCGAGATCCAGTAGGCGGCCTTCTTCGTGCGCCAGGCGACCGTCCGCAGGCGCGAGCCTTCACGGAAGAGCAGCAGGCGCCGGCCGTTGACGGTCCGGTGGCCCGTGGGATGGGCAAGCAGCGGCGGCGTGCGCCAGTCCGTGCCCTCGAGCCCGTAGTACTGACCCTCGACTTCGTTCTGCACGAACACGAGACGGTACGCATGACGGCGGCGCCCTGCCCTGTCGCGGAGCGTGTAGACGCGAGGGGCGCCCATCGTCGAGGGTCGCGAAGCCGAGGTCGCCTGCGTCGGGAAGTAGATCGGGATCTTCAGCTTGCGGCGGCTGACGAGCGGGGCGACGAGGTCCTCGTTCACGCGCCGGGCGTTGACCAGCAGCGAGGGGACCTTCGTCCGCGGTCGGTGGCGGGGGCGCTTGGCGCTCTTGGCGCTCTTGGCGCCGTGCAGGAAGCGCTGGACCGTCGCCTGGACGGCGGCCGGGTCAGCCGTGACGTAGTCGACCGGGGTGCCATCGGGCAGGGTGTCGTGCGCGAACTGGGCCGGAAACGGGACCTGCCGCACGGGGTGCCCGGCGGAGAACAGCGCGAGCTTCAGCAGCCGCTGGAGCCCGGTGGTGCTCGCGAGCTGGCGATCGGCCTGTGTGGACTTGATGAAGATGTCGATCAACTTGCTGGTGTGGTCGATCAGGCTCGAGGAGCTGATCTGGTCCTTGGCCTGGCGCAGGAAGTCCTGCTGGCGCGCCGCGCGCACCAGGTCGGAGTCCGCGTGGCGGAAGCGCACGAAGTCCAGGGCCGCCTGACCGCAGAGCTTCTGATAGCCGGGCTGGATGTTGATCTCCGCATACTGCGCGGACGGCGGCAGCCCGGCGTTGGAGTGGTAGTAGCGGCGGTCGACATCCACGTACACGCACCCGAGCAGGTCCACCGCCTTGCGGAACCCGGAGAAGTTCACGTTGATGACGTGGTTGATCTTGATGCCGAGCAGGTCGCGGACCGTTCGTAGCGTCAGCTGCGGGCCACCGAAGGAATAGGCCGCGTTGATCTTCTCGAGCCCATAGCCCGGGATCTGCGCCTTGAGGTCGCGCGGTATCGAGAGCATGGTCGTCGCCTGCTGGCCCGGATCCAGGCGGATCAGCATGATCGTGTCCGAGCGCGCGGCGTCCTTCTGGTTGCGGTCGACGTAGCGGCGGTCGGAGCCCAGCAGCAGGATCGTCTGGGGCTTGCCGGGCTTCGTCGGCGCGACGGGGACGTCCTGGGCGATCTTGGGGATCCGCTGGGCGACGTCCTTGATCGCGAGCAGGCCGGCAGTGGCGGTCGCCGCCGCTGCCAGCAGAACCATCAGCACCGCGCCGGCCGTGAACTTCCAGAGGAGGCTGCGCTCGCGCGGCGGTTCTGTCAGGGTCTGACCCACAGCACCGGACACGGTCGCGAGGTCACGCGAGGCCACCCTCGACCGCGCGCAGGTCGGTGCCGCGCTCGAGGTAGGCCGGCAGGCCCGTGATGAAGTCACCCAGCGCCCGGCGATAGCGGGTCAGCGAGGAGATCGACACCCACTCCTCGGGGCCGTGATGGCCGCCGCCCACAGGCCCGAACTCGACGGCCGGGATCCCGGCTTCGAGGAACGAGACGGCGTCGCTCGCGCCGTCTCGGCCGACGCTGAGGGCTTCGCCCTCGATCGACCGGCCCACGGCCTCGCGGAGGGCGAGCACGAACGGGTTGCTCCGCGACACGATCGCGGGCGCCCGCGTGAAGCACTTGACGATCTCCGTGTCGGGGATCGCGCGGATCTGGGACAGGATCTCGCCGGGGTCCTGGTTGGGCAGGTAACGGATGTCGACGTCCATCCAGCAGGCGTCGGGGACCTTATTGAAGGCGTCGCCACCCTCGATGCGCGCGATGTTGATCGACGGGCGGTCGAACAGATCGCTGGACTCGCGGCTGAACGGCAGGGTCTCGATGCGGCGGAACACGTCGTGGGCCTTGAGGATGGCGTTGTCGCCGAGCCACGGGGTGGATCCGTGGGCGGCGGTTCCCCGGACTTCGACGCGGACCGCGCAGACCCCCTTCGCCTGGACGCCGATGTGCAGGTCGGTCGGCTCGCCGGTGAGCGCGAAGTCCCCCTGCAGCCCTTCGCGGATCAGCTCGTCGGTCGAGCGACGCTCGACGTCCTCGGCCTCCTCGTCGGGCACGCAGATGAACTTGACGCGCACGCCGTCCTGCTCGGCGGCGTCGCGCACCGCGCACATCAGGCAGGCAAGCGCGCCCTTCATGTCGTAGGCGCCGCGGCCGATCAGCCGGTCGCCTTCCACGCGCGGGGTGAACTGGCCCTCGTGAGCGGGAACGACGTCGAGATGACCGTGGAGGACCACGACGGGTCCCGTCGCCGGCCCGACCTCGGCCAGCACGACGGGCAACCCGTCGAATTCGCGGTCGGTCACCGCGATCTCGCGCGACTCCAGCCATCCCTTCACGAACCCGGCGGCGGCACGCAGCTGCTCGTGCTTGGACGTGTCGTAGGTGATGAGGCGCTCGGCCAGCACGCGTTCGTCCACGGGCTCAAGGGTAGTGTGCGGCGAGGTGGGAGCCGCGCACGATCACGAGCACGACCACGGGCACGGCCACTCCCACGGCCTCGTCGACCCGTCGATCAAGCGCTCGCGAGAAGGCGTGCGCGCGGTGACGGTCGCGCTGGCCGTCCTCGCGCTCACCACCGTCGCCCAGGCGATCGTCTTCGTCGCCTCCGGGAGCGTGGCGCTGCTGGCCGACCTGATCCACAACGGCGGTGACGCGCTCACCGCCGTGCCGCTGGGGATCGCGTTCGCGATCCGTTCGGACCGCGCCGAGCGTGCCGCCGGGCTCGCGGTCGTCTTTGCGATCCTGGTCAGCGCCGTCGTCGCGGCGATCGAGTCGATCCGCCGCATCGTCGATCCCTCGCCGCCCGACCATCTCCTGGCGCTCGCGGTTGCGGGCGCCGTCGGCTGGACCGGCAACCAGCTCGCGGCGATCGTCCGCACGCGCGCCGGTCGGCGCCTGCACTCCCCCGCGCTCGTGGCCGACGGCGCCCACGCGCGCGCCGACGCCTACGTCTCGCTGGCTGTCGTCGCCTCCGCGGCGCTCGTGGCGATCGGTGCCGACATCGCCGACCCGCTCATCGGCCTCGCGGTGACGTTCGTCATCGCGCGGATCACGTGGCAGTCGTGGGAGACGGTGCGGGCGCCGGCCGCTTGAGCGGTCCGTCCGAGCCGCCTCGCTCCGGTTCCTCGAATCGATCGGCGAGCGCCGAGACCAGGCCCGGGAGGCCGTCCGGGCCGCGGGCCAGCGCGAGTTGATCGCCCGCAGGCGGCGCCTCGACCAGGTGCCATACCGACTCGAGCTCGGCGCGGCAGCCGAGTGCGTCCGCGTGCGGCGCGCAGGCAGCGACCGTCTGGCCGGCGAGCTCCCTAACCGGCACCCGGCGCTCCCCCGCGGCGTCGATCAGCTCGGCGGCGACACCGTCACGCGCCGCCAGGAAGCGATTCTCATTGAGGGCCTCCACGGGCGGCGACGGGACCGCCGGCCCTTCGAGCGCCAGGGCGACGAGGCATTGCACGAGCGCGACAAGTGCACCTGCGTGGGCGGTCGTCGTCTGCGCGTCCATGATCCGCACCTCGACGGTCCCGAACCTCGGCTGCGGGCGCACGTCCCACCACAGGTAGGTGGGCTCCGGGATGGCATCGACGCGCAGCAGGAGGTCGACGGCCTCGACGTAGTCGGCATATCCGTCGAACGCGCGCGGGATGCCCACGCGGGGAAACGCCTGGAACAGCGGTGTTCGCGCGCTGGCCAGCCCGGAGTCACGGCCCTGCCAGAACGGCGAGTTGGCCGAAAGCGCCAGCAGGAGCGGAAGGTGGGCCCGCAGCGCATTGGCGACGGTCACCGCGTGCTCGGCCTCGGCCACCCCGACATGCACGTGCAGTGCGAATGTCGGCTCGCGCCGCGCGAGCTCGCGCATCGAGCCGTAGATGTGCTGCTGGCGCTCGCCACGGCTCACCGTGACCTCAGTCCAGTTGGCGAACGGATGCGTCCCCGACACCGCTGCCGCGAGACCGACAGCGTCGAGCGCGTCGTCGAGAGCGCGACGCAGGCGCCGAAGGTCGGCGACCGCCCCGGCCACGGTCTCGTGAACGCCCGTGGCCAGCTCGACGACGCCGGCCTGCGTCTCGGGATGCGCGTGTGGCACGACCGCCGCCGGCAGATGTGAAGTGACGGCCTCGACTGCGTCGGTGAGAGCCCACGTCGCGGGCGTGAGCAGCATCACCTCCTCCTCGACGCCCAGCGTGAAGGACCGCGCGCCGGATCCGCCGCCCCAGTCCGCCCATGCAGGCCGCTTCGTCACGCTGTCACCCAGGTGTCCTTGCCGCCGCCCTTCTGCGACGAGTTGACGACGAGGGCTCCGCGGGTCATCGCGAAGCGCGTGAGCCCTCCAGGGATCACGCCGGCATCGGTCGGCGTCGAGAGTACGAAGGGTCGCAGGTCCACGTGCCGTGGCTCAAGCACGCCGTCGGCGACCACCGTGGGGTGATGCGACAGGGTGATGGTCCGCTGGGCGACGAACCGGTCGGGACGCTCGCCCACGCGCTTGGAGAGGCGACGGAGGTCCTGGTCGTCGGCGTGCGCGCAGACCACCACGCCCTGGCCCCCGAACCCCCAGCGCGGCTTGACGACGAAAGAGCGCAGGTCGCCGAGCACCTCCGCCGCGGCCCCGGCATCCGCAAGGCCGATCGTGGGGACCGACCTTATGAGGGGCTCTTCGCCGAGGAAGAAGCGCACCATCTCCTCTACATACCCGTGCACGAGCTTGTCGTCGCCCACGCCCGCACCGAATCCGTTGACGAGGCCGATCCGCCCGGCGAGCCAGGGCGCCAGCAGCAGCTCGGCGACCGCGGTCAGCCGCCCGTGGTCGCCGCGCACGCGATCCTCGTCGGTGCGCCGGTAGACCACGTCCACGTCCACGCGGGTTCCGTCTTCGAGCGCCACCCGGAGCCCTCCCCGGTGGGGCTCCAGCTGCCAGGCTGTGACCAGCGGCAGGCCGAGCCGCCGTGCGACGGTCGCATGCTCGTACGCCGCACCGTTCGGGTGACTGTCGGTGAGTACCACGGCCTGCGGGTCATCGACTCCGGGGGGCGCTGCGGCCCGCAGCGCCGCATCCAGGGCGGCGAACAAGGGGCCGGCGAGGTCGGCCGGCTCGAGTGCGGCCGCCGGCAGTGCGTCGCCCACTGCAGCCCGCGCCGCGACCGCGTACGTGAATCCCGACGGTGTCCGCAGGTTGTCCTCGAGCACGAGCAGCTCGCCGTCGGGGGCCCGCACCACGTCCAGCCCCGCGACGCCTGCCGGCACCTGGTCCGCGGGCCACGCGCCGGCGAGGTCGAGCTCGTACCCCTCGGCGCCGTCGATGACGTCAGCCGGGATCCGGCCGGCAGCGACCATCCTGCGGTCGCCATAGGCGTCGGCAACGAACGCGTTCAGTGCTCGCGTGCGCTGTTCGAGACCGGCTGCCAGCTTCTTCCACTCCGCCGCGGGCATGATGCGCGGCACGGGGTCCACGAGGAACGGCGCGTCTCCGAAGGAGACCTGCTCGCGCGCCAGCCGCTGTGCCACCTCGGCGCGCAATGCGCCGACGTCTGTGTCGTCGAGCAGCCCGAAAACCGCCTCGTAATGCGGGCGCGGCCGGCCCTGCGCGTCGTGGGCCTCGTCGTAGCCCTCTGTCACGACGCGAGGCTCACCGGCAGCTTCGCGGCTGCCGAGGATGCCGCGACGAGCGCCTGGAACAGCGCGAGCTGCTCGGGACGGTCGACGAGGCACTCGGCGTGCCACTGCACGCCGACCACCAGCGGCCAGTCCTGCGCCTCGTAAGCCTCGAGCACCCCGTCCGGAGCCCACGCCGCAGGCACCAGCCGGGCGCCGAGCTCGTCGACCGTCTGGTGATGGAATGAATTCACGTCGGCCTGCGCGCCGAGCAGCGTGCGCAACCGGCTTTCCGGGGCGACGCGGACCGGGTGCGTCGCCACGGACCCGTGCTGCCGCTGGCGATGGCCGGGCACGTGCTGGCGCAGCGTGCCGCCGCGAGCGACGTTGAGAAGCTGCGCGCCGCGGCAGATGCCGAGGATGGGGAGCCCGCGGCGGTCAGCCGCGCGAGCCAGGGCGATCTCGAAGGCGTCGAGCGCGGGTTCGGTCGGCCCGAGCTCGGCCGCTGGCTGGTGGCCATAGGCGGACGGATGGATGTCGGGCCCTCCGGACAGGCAGATGCCGTCGACCCGGTCCAATAGCGCCTCCATCGCCGGCATGCCCAGCGGCGTCACGGCGACGGGGATGCCGCCCGCGCGCTCGACGGCCTGCAGGTACCGGAGCCCGAGCGCCATCTCCTCGCGCGGAGGATCGGCCTCTTCTGCCGGCGCGTCCAGCGCAGCGACCCGCACCTCCGAGGTCGTCACCGCGATCAACGGCGCGCCGTGCCACGCCCGGGAGCCCGTCCATGCGGTTCGCATGGCGCGAAGCATCCCCCGATTTTCAGAGGGCGGACATGGACCGATGTCCAAGCTCCGGCGCCGGCAACTCGACTCCGTGGCGGGGCCGGCGCCGACGGTGCGCGGCTAGAGGCCGGTCACGGTGAAGGGCAACACGCCGCTCGTGGCTCCACCCTGCTGTACGGCTTGGGCGTAGTACTGCGTGCCGTTGCTGAGCTGGGCATCGTCCTGGGCCGAGGTCCATGCGCCCGCGGTGGGCGAGGTCGCGACCGACGTGGCGGCAGGCG
>JAWVFZ010000359.1:0-2541 GCA_033855555.1 Solirubrobacteraceae bacterium | reverse complement strand
CTGGGGCTGCTGGAGCCCGGCGAGCCCTACCCCGCCGAGCGCCTGGCGCGCGCGGCGCGCCTGCGCCACGACCTGGGTCTCAGCTACGGCGGGGCCATCTTCGCTACGCGCCTACTGGACCGCATCGACGAGCTGGAGGCGCGCCTGCGCCGCTACGAGAGGTGATCACATGGATCCTGAGAAGCTGACCCAGAAGTCCCAGGAGGCGCTGCACGACGCCCAGACCAAGGCGCTGCGCTTCGGCCACACCGAGATCGACACCGAGCACCTGCTACTCGCGCTGCTCGACCAGCCCGAGGGCCTGGTCGGCCGCCTCCTCGAGCGGGCCGAGGTGGACGCGGACGCTGTGCGCACGGCCGTCGAGCTGGCGCTGGAGTCGCGACCGCGCGTGTCCGGATCGGGCGCGTCCGATCAGGCGCGCATGGCCCGCGGCCTCGCCCTGGTGCTCGAGAGCGCGGAGCAGCAGGCCGACCGCATGAAGGACGACTACATCTCCGTCGAGCACCTCGTGATGGGGATGCTCGAGGAGGGGCACCGGACGGTTGCGGGGCGCATCCTCGGCGAGCACGGGCTCAACGCCGATCGCTTCCTCGAGGTACTCACGCAGGTCCGCGGCAGCCAGCGCGTGACGAGCGCGATGCCCGAGGCCGCCTACGAGGCGCTGGAGAAGTACGGGCGCGACCTGGTCGCCGAGGCGAGCTCGGGCAGGCTCGATCCCGTCATCGGGCGCGACGCCGAGATCCGCCGCGTGATCCAGATCCTGTCGCGCAAGACCAAGAACAACCCGGTGCTCATCGGCGACCCCGGCGTCGGCAAGACCGCGATCGTCGAGGGGCTGGCGCAGCGCATCGTCCGCCGCGACGTTCCCGAGGGGCTGCGCGACCGCACCGTCTTCGCGCTGGACATGGGCTCCCTCGTGGCGGGCGCGAAGTACCGCGGCGAGTTCGAGGAGCGCCTGAAGGCGGTCCTCCAGGAGATCAAGTCCGCCGAGGGCCGGATCCTGCTGTTCATCGACGAGCTGCACACCGTCGTCGGCGCGGGCGCGGCCGAGGGAGCCATGGATGCCGGCAACATGCTCAAGCCGATGCTCGCCCGCGGCGAGCTGCATTGCATCGGCGCGACGACGCTGAGCGAGTACCGCCGGATCGAGAAGGACGCCGCGCTCGAGCGCCGCTTCCAGCCCATCGTCGTGGACGAGCCGACGGTGGAGGACACCGTCTCGATCCTGCGCGGGCTACGCGAGCGCTTCGAGGTGCACCACGGCGTGCGCATCCAGGATGCCGCGCTGGTCTCCGCCGCGATGCTGGCCGACCGCTACATCACCGAGCGCTTCCTGCCCGACAAGGCCATCGACCTCATCGATGAGGCGTGCGCCGTCGTGCGCACCGAGATCGACTCGCTGCCCGAGGAGCTCGACGCCATCACGCGCCGCGTGATGCGGCTCGAGATCGAGGACGCCGCGCTCAGCAAGGAGACCGACAACGCCAGCAAGGAGCGCCTCGCGGCGCTGCGCAAGGAGCTGGCCGAGCTCCGAGCCCAGGCCGACGCGATGACAGCGCAGTGGGAGAGCGAGCGCCAGGCGATCCGCAAGCTGCAGGCGCTGCGCGAGGAGCTCGAGCACGTCCGCCGGGAGATCGAGGAGGCCGAGCGCAACTACGACCTCAACCGCGCCGCCGAGCTGCGCCACGGCAAGCTGCCCGAGCTCGAGCGCCGGCTGAGGGGCGAGGAGGAGCGCCTGTCGGAGAAGTCCGGCCCCACCCACCCGCGCCTGCTGCGCGAGGAGGTCACCGCCGACGAGATCTCCGAGGTGGTCGCGCGCTGGACCGGGATCCCGGTGTCACGCCTGATGGAGGGCGAGCGCGAGAAGCTGCTGCGCCTGGACGAGGTGCTCCACGAGCGCGTGATCGGCCAGCACGAGGCGGTGCAGCTCGTCGCCGACGCGGTGATCCGCGCGCGGGCGGGCGTCAAGGACCCGACGCGGCCGATCGGCTCGTTCATCTTCCTGGGCCCCACCGGCGTCGGCAAGACGGAGCTGTCGCGCGCGCTGGCCGCGGCGCTGTTCGACTCCGAGGACAACATGATCCGGCTGGACATGTCCGAGTACCAGGAGCGACACACCGTCAGCCGGCTGATGGGGGCGCCCCCCGGCTATGTCGGCTTCGAAGAGGGCGGCCAGCTCACCGAGGCGGTGCGCCGCAAGCCCTATTCGGTGGTGCTGTTCGACGAGGTCGAGAAGGCCCACCCGGATGTCTTCAACACGCTGCTGCAGATCCTCGACGACGGGCGGCTCACCGACGCCCAGGGCCGCACCGTCAACTTCCGCAACACCGTCGTGATCATGACCTCGAACATCGGGTCGCTGTACCTGCTGGACGGCATCGACGATCAGGGCGAGATCTCCGGCGAGGCGCGTTCGCGGGTGATGGACGAGCTGCGCGGGCACTTCCGGCCCGAGTTCCTCAACCGCGTCGACGACATCATCCTGTTCAAGCCACTGCGCCTGGAAGAGATCGAGCGGATCGTCGACCTGCAGATCGCCGA
>JAWVFZ010000358.1:0-13723 GCA_033855555.1 Solirubrobacteraceae bacterium | reverse complement strand
TAGGGACCGGAAACACGGATCCCGTACCGTCGACGGGATGCCTCTGCCCCTTCGTCGCCATGATCCGGTGCCCGAGTCGGCAGCCGCCGACGCGCAGCCCGGCGGATCGCACGCCGGTCGGCAGTCGCTTCCGTGGAACGGTCGCGGCGACCGCGCCGACTGGGTGATCCTCGGCGCCATCGCCGCAAGCGGACTGCTGCCGCTGGCGCTGTTGCCGTTGATTCCCGCGCTGCTGACGTCACATCCGGCGCTGCTCGAGCTCATTCGCGGGTCGACGACGGCGATCATCAACATGGGCGCGCGCGCGAGCGCCGGCAAGACGTCGCTGGTGTGGGCCGTGGTGCTGGCGGTGCCGAGCCTGATGATGTTCGACTGGGCGTACTGGTGGGCCGGCCGGCGCTGGGGCGATCGCGTCTTCGTGTGGCTCCTCGGCGGCTCGAGCCCGCGGACCGACCGGCGCCTGGCGCGGCTGCATCGCATCGAGTCGCGTTACGGCCCGTTCGCGATCGTGCTGGCGTACCTGCTGCCAGTCCCGTCGGCGCTGATCTACGCGGCGGTCGGCGACGGCGGGATGCGCCTGAGCGTCTTTCTCGCCCTCGATGTGCTCGGCACGCTGCTCTGGAGCGGGCTGCTGGCCGGGGCCGGGTACGGCTTCGGCCAACAGGCCCTCGACGTCGCCAACGCCGTGTCGCACTACGGACTCTGGGTGACGGGCGCGCTCGTCCTCATCATCATCGTGCGCGTCCGCCTCCGCAGCACGCGCTAGCCCGCCCGACTCACGGCGGGCTCACAGCGGGACAGCACCGGCAACCCGAGCGGCGCACGCAGCGAACGCGGACCGCCGAGGCGCCGCACCAGCATCGCCACCGGCAGGGCGCCGAGCGCCATGACCAAGGCGACCACCGCGTACACAGGACGCGCACCGGCCACGGCAACCGCCGTACCCGCGCCGATCACGCCGAGGCCGAACGTGACGTTCCGGCAGGCCTCGATCGCCCCCTGCGTGCGGGCGCGCAGATGGTCCGGGACGCTGCGCATGATCAGCGACTGGGCCGCCACCCCCATGAAGCCGCCGCCGAACCCGCCGAGCAGGTAGCAGGCCAGCATCGAGCCGAGCGAGGGCGCAACGGCGATGAGGCCGATCCCGGCCGCCATCGTGAGTCGCCCGGCCAGCACGCCGGTCGCCTCGTTGCCGCGGTGCAGCGCCTGTCCGCCGTACCAGGACCCCGCGAGCATGCCGCCGGCCCAGCACGCGGTGAGCGCCCCCAGGCCGAGCGCGCCGGCGCCCAGATCGAAGACGAGCGGGATCTCGGCCGTCATCGTGAAGGAGGTCGCGAACGTGCCGACGCAGGCCGCGGCGACGATCGGCCGCACCGCGCTGTTGCCGAGCACGGTCCGCAGACCGCCCTCCTTCGGCGGCGCCCCTCCGGGTCCGGGCTGCATCGGCGGCGCCGAGAAGGCGCGCCGGACCGAGTAGATCAGGCAGGCCGAGGCGAGGAAGGTCGTGGCGTCGAGCATGAAGACGCTGGCGGTGCCGAATGCGGCGATCAGCGCGCCGCTGCCGAGGCGGCCGAGCGTCTTGCCGAGGTTCGACCCGAGCGCGATCGCACCGTTGGCCCAGCTGAGGTGGCGGTCGCCCGCGATGTGGGCGATGGCAGCGCCCGAGGCGGGGCCGAACACGGTGCCGATTCCCGAAGCCAACATGCCCAGCGCCAGGAGCGCGACCGGCGTGTGGACGACGGCGAGCGCGAGGAATACCAAGGCCGCCGATACCTCCATGGCGATCATCAGTCGCCGGCGGTCGAGGACGTCGCCGATCCGCCCGCCAAGCGGCGACAGCAGCGCGCCCGTGCCCATCGTCAGCATCAGCGAGATCGACAGCCACTGGGGCGAGCGCGTCTGCTGGTAGAGCGCAAAGCCGATCGCGACCCCGCTCGCGTCGGTTCCCGCCATCGAAACGAGGCGGGCGACCGCCAGGCGGCGCACATCGGCTTTGGATCGGTGATGACGGAGAGGCGTCCCGGTGCTCATGGCGGACCACAAGCTGAAGGACCGGCGCGGGAGTGCGGGTGCCCGAGGGGCTAGTTGGCGCTGTTCGCAGGACGTAGCCCGGTTGGGGGGCAACTAGGGCCAGCCTGGGGGCCCCCTACGGCCAGCCGACGCCCGGTGCGGGCGCCTGAACGGTCAGCAGCTGGCCTGTGCGCATGCCGTCACGCATGTGTTCGGTACCGCGCCACTCGGTCGCGACCAGGAACAGCGTTCTCCCATCCGGGCCGCCGAGCATGCAGGCGAAGCAGCCGCGGTCGAGCTCGATCGTCTCGAGCACCTCGCCCCCTTCGCGCACGCGCACGCACCGCTTGTTCGGGACATCGCCGTACCAGACGGCGCCTTCGGCGTCGACGCAAATGCCGTCGGGGACGCCGCCGTCGAGGTCGGCCCACACTCGCTGGTTGGACAGGCTGCCGTCGGCTGCGATGTCGAACGCCGTGAGCCTCTGGCCGTAGGACTCGGCGACGATCAGCGTCGAGTTGTCGGGCGTGACGGCCATCCCGTTGGGGAACGCGATGCCACCGGCGGCCGGCCGGGTCGTGCCATCGGGTGTCAGCAACGCGATGGTCCCGGGCGCGAACTCCCCGCCGGGAAACTCGAAGCCCGCGTTGTTGACGTAGGCGTTGCCGCGACCGTCGACGACGATCTCGTTCCAGGGATGGCCTTTGCCGGCGAGGGCGCCCAGGTCGGCATGGGTCACGAGCGACCCGTCGTGCTCCCTGCGCATGAGGAGCCCGTCGCGCGCCGACACGATGAGCAGGCGCCCATCCGGCAGCCAGTCGATGCACATCGGAAACGACGGAAAGCCGACCCGCGCGATGACCTCGCTGTTGCCTTCGAGGTCGACCGCGACGACCTCTTGCGCGCCCCAGTCGGCGAACCAGAGGCGGTCGTCGTGCCAGCGCGGCGACTCGCCGAACGCGATTCCGGTGAGCAGGGTTTCCATTTCACTGAGACCGCGCGCCGCGGCGGAACTCATCGCTGCGCTGCTACGCGCAGGTGGTGACCGTGCGGCGCCGCACGACACTGCGGCCGTCGGCGTAGCGGATGGTGAGCCGGACCGCATGGCGGCCCGCCGAAAGCCCGCGCAGGTCGATCCGGACCGTGCGGCGCGGGCCGCGAAGCGTCCGTGTGCGCCGGCCGGTGACATGCACTCGCACGCTTCGCACGCGCGCGCGGGCACGCGGGAGCCGGACCGTCAGCACGCGCCGGCTGGTGCACGCTGCAGTGACGGGCGCTGGGGGACCTGCGTTGGCCGGGATGTACTCGGGCAGCCCGGGCTCGCCGGTCTCGACGTCGAGGATCGCCTGGTGCGTGGGATCTGCGGTGAGGTAGCTCTGGTTGGCGACCATCAGGCGCGTGCCGAGGAAGTGCGCGCTCGAGGGGTTGTCGAACGGCACCGCGCTGCCGTTGTCGCCGCTGCCCGGGTTGGCGGGAAAGCGCTCGCGCTCGACGCCGTCCGGGCCGATCACCGCGATCTGGTTGGCCACCAGCAGCGCGATGTAGACGTTGCCCGAGCGGGCGATCCCGAAGGCGTCGGGTCCGTCGAGCGGGCGGCTCTCCCACAGCTGGCGCATCGGGCCCGGGGCGCCGTCCGCGGCGATCGGGATCGACCACAGCCGTCCGGTCGAGGGGTTGCCGGCGCCGCCGCCGGCCTGCGACTGCTGGCCGACCAGCAGCGTCGCGCGGTCGGCGGCGAGCGCGATCCCGGTCGTGCCGAACGATCCGCCGTCGAGGCGCGCGTCGCGCAGCCACGCCTGCGGCGTGCCGCCGCGCGGTGGCACCCGCCACAGCACGGCGTGCTCGTAGTCGGTGACGTAGAGACTGCCGTCGGGACCCCAGGCGGCGTGGTTGGGCACCGTCCCGGCCTCGAACGTCGCGTAGGTGGTCTGCTTGCCGGTGGCACGGTCGAGCAGCAGCACACGCGCTGGGGACTTGTCGAGGAGCACCAGGCGACCGGCGGCGTCGCTGGTGGCGACCTGCACGCCGTGCGCGGCCGACAGGTCCTGACCGGTCAGGGTCCAGGAGCGCACCAGCGTGCCGCGGTCGGGGTCGTACTCGAGCACGCGCGAAGGGCTTGTGTCGCCCTGCGGGTTGTCGTAGGTGCCCTCGTAGACGCGCCCGTCGGGGGCCGGATAGGCGTTCGCCGGGAAGCCCGGCCGCGGGATCAGCGCGAGCACCTGCGTGTCCCAGCGCGCGCGGGCGTGCGCGGCCGGGATGGGCGCCGCGGCGAACACCGCGAGCGCAACGAGCGCGGTACGCCTCACCCCCCGAGCACCTCTTTCGCAGCGCGCTCGCCCGACCGCACGGCGCCGTCCATGTAGCCGTTCCAGTACGGCGCGGTCTCGGTGCCCGCCCAGTGCACGCGCCCGAAGGGCGTCATCAGCGCGGGCAGGAAGTCGGTGGTCGTGCCCGGGCCCAGGACCGACACCGGGCCGCCGCGGATCCACGGCTCCCGCGTCCAGTCCTGCTCGAAGTAGTCCACCGGGTTGAGCGCCCGCTCGCCGAACGCCTGCGCGAAGTCGGCGAGGACCGCCGGCTTGCGCTCCTGAACCGAGCGCGGCATCCACTCGCGCCACGCGTGGCCGCCGAGGAAGCCCATGAGGACCCCCGGCTTGCCGCTCGGTGGCGTGTTGTCGAACATCTCCCTGACGACACCGCCGACCTTCACCGCGCGCCACGTGCCCGTGTCCTTGCGCCAGAACGGCTCGTCGTAGACGGCGTGGACCTTGGCCAGCGTGCCCAGCGCCATCCGCCGGCGCAGCGTGTCGTGTGCGACCGGCAGCACCGGGTCCCAGCGGATTCCGGTCGCCATCGGCGGGGGGACGGCGACGATCACGTGCCTGGCCTTGAACGTCCTGCGATCGGAGACGACGGTCGCGAAGCCGCCGCCCTGCTCGATGCGGCGAACCGGTGAGCTCAGCACGACACGGCGGCCGAGTTGCTCGGCGACCTTGAGCGAGATCAGCTGGCTGCCGCCGACCAGGCGGCTCTCCTGCGCGCCGCCCTTGGAGGCCAGGCCGCGCTCGAGCGTCCCAGGTGTGCGCTCGTTGCCCAGCCCCGCGATCTGGCCGAGGAAGAACAGGAAGCCCACGTCGCCCGTGCGGTTGCCGTAGAAGGAGTTGAAGAAGAGGTCGCACGCGTCGACCACGCCCTGGGAGTTGACGGTGTTGGAGCGAATCCACGATGCGACCGTCTGCGCGTCCAGGGTGCTGGCGTTCGGTGCCGTCCAGGGTGCGTCGGTCGGGACGCTGCGCGACATGTCGTCCAGGCGCGTCACGGCCTGCGCGAGGTCGGGCAGGATCAGAGGGTCGGGCGGGATGTCGCCCAGCGGGCCGTTGGCGTCGTAGCGGGTGACCTGGCCGTTGGCGATGTAGGCGGTCGGCCCGGTCCCGTAGGCGGTGAACGTCTTGACGTCGACGTCGGAGGCCAGAGCGAGGATGCGGTCCTGCGTCGGGCCGACGAACTGCCCGCCGACCTCGACGACCTGCCCGTCGCCGAGGTCGTGGTTGCGCGTGCGCCCGCCGACGCGGCCGCTCGCCTCGAGCACGACGACCGACTTCCCGGCCTTGACGAGCTCGCGAGCCGCGGTCAGCCCCGCGAGGCCCGCGCCGACCACGACCACATCGACGCGCTTCGTGCGCTTGCGGGAGGTTGCCGCCTGCGCGCTTGTGGCCGCCGGCAGCGCGGACGCCGCCCCGGCGGCGAGCGTCGTGCCGAGCAGCCGCCGGCGGCTGATCCCGCTGTCCGCGCTCACTGGGCCTCGCCGAGGCGGGCGATGAGGTACGCCTCGAGCATCGCGTAGCCCTCGTCGAGCACCGTGGGATCGCCATCGGAGTCGAGGCGAAACGCCTCGCGGAGCAAGCCGTCGCCGGCGAGCACCAGCATCCGCGCCGCGGTCGTTCGCTCGCCTGCACCGGCATGCGGCCAGTGGACCGCGAGCAAACGCTCGAGCGATGCGCCCGCTTTGGTGCGCAGCGGGCGCGTGGCGTCGCGGACGCGCTCTGTGCGCAGCGGGCTGAACCAGAGCGCACGGAATCCGCGCGAGCCGCGAAAGCCCGCGGCGACCACATACAGCACCGCCGCCACCGGATCCGCGAGCGGCTTGCGGACGTCTTCCTCCACGACCGCGGCGATCGAATCGGTCACCGCGGACCAGTAGCGCAGCGCGAGGGCCTCCGCGATCGCCTCCTTGTCCGGGAAGTAGGAGTAGACGGACCCGACCGCGACCCCTGCCTCCTCGGCGACCCGGGTCGTGACAAGCGCCGCCGCGCCCTCGCGTGCGAGCAGCTCGTCGGCAGCGTCGAGCATGCGACGCACCTTGTCGCGGCTGCGGCCCTGCTGGGGCACACGCCGCGCGCGATCAGTGGTGGATGAGGAAGTCATCGTCCGCATAACCTGAACTTGAAGTTGTATTCACGTTAGCCTAGGATCGAGCTCGATGCAAGAGCTCACCTCCAAGGCCGAGCGCGAGCAGGTCGCCACCGCCTGTCTTCACCTCGCCGCAACGGGTCTCGTGCACCACACCGCCGGCAACGTCAGCGTGCGCGCGGGCGACCGCGTCGCCATCACCCCGACCGGCGCCGACCTCGCGGCGCTCACGGCCGCCGACGTGACGCTGATCGATCTCGCCGGCCGCGTGATCGAGGGCGACCTGGCACCCACCTCGGAGCTGGACCTGCATCTGGCCGTCTACGAGCGTTATGGCGCCGGCGCCGTCGTGCACACCCACGCGCCCGTGTCCACGGCGCTGTCGTGCGTGCTCGACGAGCTGCCATGCGTGCACTACGAGATGCTGATGCTGGGCGGCGCCGTACGCGTGGCCCCGTACCAGACGTTCGCCACGCCGGAACTCGCCGCCGCGGCGGTCGAGGCGCTCGACGGCCGGACCGCGGCGCTGCTCGCCAATCACGGCACGATCGCCTTCGGCACCGACCTGGACGCCGCGGTACGCGCGACCGAGCTGCTCGAATGGGCCGCCACCGTCTACTGGCGCGCCGCTCAGATCGGAACCCCGCGCGTGTTGGACAAGCACGCGAGCCAGGCCGTCATCGACGTCGCGATCGCGCGCAGCTACGGAACCACACAGTCAGCAGAGGAGCACGACAGATGAGCAGCGAGCAGACGGTCATCGCGATGGGCGTCCACGTCGTCGACGTGCTCGCGCGCCCGGTCGAGGCGATCCCCGAGGGCCAGGGCGGCCAGCTCGTCGAGGAGATCCGGATCACGCCGGCGGGCACAGCCGGCGGCACCGCGGTCACGCTCGCCAAGCTCGGCGCCGATGTGCGCAGCGCGGGCGCCATCGGCACCGACGCCCTCGGCGACGTGATGCTCGAGCTGCTCGGCCGCTACGGGATCGACACGTCTCTGCTCGTTCGCCGCGACGCAGTCCAGACGTCGGCGAGCGTGCTGCCGATCCGCCCCGACGGCTCCCGCCCGGCCTTCCACGTCGTCGGCGCCAACGCGACCTACAACTCCGCCGACGCGCCCTGGGACGAGATCGCCGCCGCAACCCACCTGCACCTCGGCGCCCCGGAGTTCATGGGCGGCGAGGAGGCCGCCAAGATCCTCTCCTTCGCCCGCGAGCACGGAGTCGTCACCTCGGCCGACATCCTCGCGCCCGGCGAGCAGGCGGCGCAGATCCTCGACTGGATTGCCCCGGCCTTCGAGCACCTCGACTATTTCCTGCCCAACGACGAGCAGGTCCTCGCGCTAAGCGGCAAGAGCGGGCTCGTTGCCGGCTGCGAGGCGCTCTTGGAGCGCGGCATCGGCTGCGTCGCCGCGACCTGCGGCGGCGATGGCGCCGTCGTGGTCGACGCCGACGGCCCGCAACCCATCCCGGCCTTCCCGATCGACGTCGCCGACACGACCGGCTGCGGCGACTCCTTCTCAGCCGGCTTCCTGCGCGGCCTCGCGCTCGGGCGCAGCCGCCACGATGCCGCGGTTCTCGGCTGCGCCGCCGCCGCCCTCGTCGCCCAGGGCCTCGGCACCGACCACGGCGACTTCGAGCTCGCCGACGCCGACGCGCTCTCGGGAAGCCCGGTCACCTAGCTCCTCACACGATGAGTTCCGGGCCCGGCCGCGGTCTGTAAGGGCATGAGCAAAGTCATCGCGGGCATCACGACGTCGGTCGACGGATACATCACAGGCCCCAACGACGGTCCCGGGAAGGGACTGGGCGAAGGCGGCGAGCGATTGCACCAGTGGGTGTTCGGCGGGCCCTGGACGTATGCAGACGAGTCGCGGGGCGAAGCGACCGGCGAGGACGCCGCCTGGCTGGCTGAGGTCACCTCCAGGGTCGGCGCGGTCGTCGGCGGACGCTCGACGTACGAGGCCGCTCGCCACTGGGGCGACGAGAATCCCTGGGGGCTGCCGTTCTTCATCGTCACCCACCGGCCGGAGGAGGAACCGCAGGGCGGTGCGTTCGCGTTCGTGTCGGGAGTCGAGCCGGCAGTCGAGCGCGCCCGCGAGGCTGCGGGCGGCAAGGACGTTCACGTCATGGGCGGAGCCGACGTCATCCGCCAGGCGCTCGGCGCCGGCATCGTCGACGAGCTCACGATCATCATCGCGCCGGTCGTGCTGGGGGCCGGCAAGCGCCTGTTCGATGGATTTTCGCGGATGCTCGAGCTCGAGCACCTCGGAGTGCGGCAGTCGCCGTTCGCGACCTTCATCGACTACCGGGTGAAGTGAAGCGCGCCATCGGCGACGGCGCGTCCAGCAGCGCCAGATACTGATGCACCAGCAGCACCGCCATCGCGCCCTCGCCCACCGCCGAGGCGACGCGCTTGATCGACCCCGAACGCACATCGCCGACGGCGAAAACTCCCGGGCGACTGGTCTCGAGCGCAAACGGCGCGCGCTGGCGACCGTCGCCCGAAGGATCGAGATGCGAAAGCTGTAGCGCGTCGCCGGTGACGACGAAACCGTCGTCGTCCGTCACGAGCGCATCGCCCAGCCAGCCCGTGCGGGGGTCGGCGCCGATGAACACGAACGCGGCGGCGACAGGCAGGGTCCGGGTGGTCCCGGCGCTCGTGTCCTGCAACGAGACAGCCTCGAGCGTGCCGTCGCCGAACATCTCGCGGAGCTCGGCGTGGAGGTGGAGCTCGATCGTCGGCGACTCCTCCACCTGGTCCACGAGGTAGCGCGACATTCCTCTAGCCAGGTCACCGCCGCGCACGACGAGATCCACCTGGCTGACGTGCTTTGCAAGGAACACCGCGGCCTGTCCGGCGGAGTTGCCCCCGCCGACGACGACGACGGGGTTGCCCCTGCACATCTGCGCCTCCACCTGCGTGGCCGCGTAGTACACGCCGGCGCCTTCGAACTCGGCGAGGTTCGCGACGCCGAGGCGGCGGTAGCTCGCGCCCGTGGCGAGCACGACGGTGCGAGCGCGCAAACGCTCGCCTCGGTCGAGCTCGACGACGTGATGGCCGTCCTCGAACGAGAGTGCGCTCGCCGTGTCGGGCACGGCGCTGCGCGCACCGAAGCGCGACGCCTGCACGGCGGCGCGGGCGGCGAGATCTGCGCCCGAGATGCCGGCCGGAAAGCCGAGGTAGTTCTCGATCCGCGACGACGTGCTCGCCTGCAAGCCGATCGCGAACGCGTCGACAAGCACCGTGCTCAGGCCCTCCGACGCCGCGTACACCGCCGTGCCGAGCCCGGCCGGACCAGCGCCGACCACGACGACGTCGCACAGCTCCTCCGACGCGGTCGAAGATCTGAGATTCAGCGCCTCGGCGAGTTCGGTGTTGCTGGGGTTCCTCAGCACATCGGCCCCACCCAGCACGAGCGGCGTCTCGCGCGGAGGGATCGAAAGCCATCGAAGCAGCAGATCGGCCTGCGAGTCGGTCTCGAGGTCCAGGAAGCTGTGGGGGATCCGATTGCGTGTCAGGAACTCCCGAATGCGGCGGCTGTCCGGCCCGAGGTGCGAGCCGATGAGCCGCAGGCCCGTGCCCAGCCCGATCAGGAGCCCGCGCCGGACGATGAACGCATTGACGATCACGTCGCCGAGCTGCTGATTGGCCGAGACCACCGTCTGGAGCTCGTCGCGGCTGAGCACGATCGCCTCTCCGGGCTCCTGCACGACCGCCGTGAGAAGGGCCGGCTGGCCGGTGACCAGGTTCAGCTCACCGACGAATCGCAGCTCTCGGTGCACGCCGATCACGCGCTCCGCCGGGGATCCGAAGCCGTCGATGATCGCGACGCCTCCGCGCAGGACCACGAAGAAGTCGGCAGCGGGGTCGCCGGCGCGGAAGAGGATCTCGCCGGCCTCCAGCGGGCGCCGCTCGCCGGCAGCCTCGAGCACTGCCAGGACCTCCTCGCCCAGGCGCGGGAACGCCGCGTCGCTGTCGAACGGGTCCTCTGCCATGGCCTTCGAGCCTACGCCGGATCCGGATCAGCTGAACGCGATCTCGCTGACATGCGACCTGGCCGCTGGGGCGTGGTCCTCAGCGGCTGGATGCTCGGCGTGCGGGGGCGCGACCCGCTGGCTGGTGTGGCCGTGGCGGTACGGGCGCGGGCGGGATCGGGAGGGTCACCGGCTCCTCGCCGGTCACCCGGGCCGGCGTGCCGTGGTGCGCGAGTTCGAGAACCTCGCCGTCTCGTACGGTGTAGGTGGCCGTGTCGGCGCTGACCTCGACGCCCAGACGCGCGCCGCGAACGCTGAGGCGGAAGCTCAGGCGCTGTAAGGGCGCGGGCAGCCTCGGTGCGAACGTGAGCTTGCCACCGTGGTCGCGCAGGCCACCGAACCCGGCGACGACCACGAGCCATGTGCCCGCCAGGGAGGCGATGTGCACGCCGTCGCGGACGTTGTGCTCGATGTCGTGGAGATCCATGAGCGCCGCCTCGCCGAAGTAGTCGTAGGCGAGGTCGAGGTGACCCACCTCGGCCGCGACGATCGCTTGCACGCACGCCGACAGCGAGGAGTCGCGGACGGTGAGCGCCTCGTAGTACGCGAAATCGCGCGCCTTCTCATCAGGCGTAAAGCTGTCACCGCATACGTACAGCGCGAGGACGAGGTCGGCCTGCTTGACCACTTGGCGGCGGTAGAGCTCGAAGTAGGGGTAGTGCAGCAGCAGCGGGTAGCGATCAGGCCCGGTGGCGGCGAAGTCCCACGGTTCGTACTGGGTGAACCCCTCGGCCTGCGGGTGGATTTCGAGATCGGCGTCGTAGGGCACGACGATGTCGTCGGCCGCCTCGCGCCACGCCGCGATCTCCGCTACGTCCACGCCGAGCCGGCCGGCCCGGTCGGTGTGACGCTCAGAGGCGTCGGCCGCCGCGCGAAGGTTGCGGGCGGCCATGAGATTGGTGTAGACGTTGTTGTCGGCCAGCGCGCTGTATTCGTCGGGGCCCGTCACGCCGTCGATGCGCAGGCCGCCGTGTGCGTCGCGGTGGCCCAGGGAGGCCCACAGCCGCGCGGTCTCCACGAGCAGCTCGAGGCCGACCGCGCGCTCGAACTCGTCGTCGCCGGTCGCGTCGTAGTAGCGGCGCACGGCGTCCGCGATGTCAGCATTGACGTGAAAGGCCGCCGTACCGGCCGGCCAGTAGGCCGAACACTCCTCCCCGTTGATGGTGCGCCAGGGAAACGCCGCTCCGGCGTGACCGAGCTGTCGGGCACGCGCGCGCGCGTGTTCGAGCGTGGCGTGGCGCCAGATCAGGGCATCGCGCGCCGCCTCCGGAACGGTGTACGTGAGGACGGGCAGCACGAAGCTCTCGGTATCCCAGAAGGCATGCCCGTCGTAGCCCGGCCCGGTGAGGCCCTTGGCGGGGATCGCGCGCCGTTCGCCGCGCACGCCGGCCTGCAACGTCTGGAACAGCGCGAAGCGCACCGCGAGCTGCAGCTCGGCGTCGCCGTCGAGCTCGACGTCCGCGCGCGACCAGAAGTCGTCGAGATAGGCGCGTTGCGCGGCGAGCAGCCCGCTCCAACCCGTATGTCGAGCCTCGGCCAGCGCGCCGCCGACCTGTGCGCGTACCGAGTCGCTCGAACGGTGAGCAGACCACCCGTAGGCAAGCAGCTTGACGATCGACAGCCGCTCGCCGGCGTCGACGTCGGCGGCGACGGTCACGCCGCCGAGATCCTCCTCGGCATAGATCTCGTGCGTGATGTTCTGCGGCCCGTCGATCACGTGGGCCATGGCCGCCGCCATTCTCAGTCCGCTCGCCGCGGCGCGATGGACGAGCAGGACGCTGGTCTCCTCCGCGAACGCGAACTCGCCGACCAGGGGCGCCCGCAGCGCCTCGGCGGCGCGCGGGTCGGCGCTACGCTCGGGCTGCGGCTGGTTGGCCACGAGCTCGGACTGCACGACCAGTCGCGCGTCCGCCTCGAGCGGCTCGACCGTGTAGAGGATCGCCGCGACGCCGCGTTGCGCGAACGAGACCAGTCGCTGCGAGACGATCCGCACGGCCGCCCCGGTCGGCGAGACCCACTCGACCGTGCGGGTGAGCGTCCCCGAGCGAAGGTCGAGCGTTCGCTCGTGGACGAGCAGCCGCCCGTAGCGCACATCGAAGAGCTCGTCGCCGACGGTGAGCCGGATCAGCTTGCCGTCAGTGACGTTGACGACGGTCTGGCCAGACTCGGGGTAACCGTAGCCAGCCTCGGCGTAGGGCAGCGGGCGCAGCTCGTAGAAGCCGTCGAGATACGTCCCGGGCACCGCGGCCGGCTCACCCTCGTCGAGGTTGCCGCGCAGCCCCAGGTGACCATTGCCGAGCGCAAAGACCGACTCGCTCTGCGCCAGCACGTCCAGGTCCAGCCGGGTCTCGCAGACGGCCCACGGGTCGGTGCCGAAGGCAGTGTGGCTGATCATGCGCCGCTGAGCAGGTCGGCGAGGTCGGCCACCACCACGTCCGCGCCATGGGCGCGCAGTGCGTCGGCCTGCCCCGTGCGATCCACGCCGACCACGAAGCCGAAGCCGCCGGCGCGCCCCGCCTCGACGCCGGCCAGCGCGTCCTCGAACACCGCGGCGGCGGGCGGCTCGACGCCGAGCGCGCTCGCCCCGGCCAGGAACGTGTCGGGCGCGGGCTTGCCCCGCAGATGCTCGCGGTCGGCCACGACGCCGTCGACGACTGCCTCGAAGAGGTCGTCGATCCCGGCGGCGCGCAGAACGTCGCGGCAGTTCGTGCTCGACGACACCACGACGCGGCGCAGGCCCGCCTCGCGCGCCGCGCGCACATAGCGCACGGAGCCGTCGTAGGCCTGCACGCCGCCTCTACGGATCGCCTGCAAGACGAGCTCGTTCTTGCGGTTGCCCAGTCCGTCGACGGTGTCGGCGGTGGGCGGGTCCCCCGATGAACCCTGCGGCAGCTCGATCCCGCGCGAGCGCAGGAACTCCCGCACACCCTCATAGCGCGGACGCCCGTCGACGAACTCGTCGTAGTCGTGCACGACGTCAAACGCGCGGAACGGCTCGCCGGTTTGGCGCGCACGCTGCTGGAGGAAGGCGTCGAACATCGACTTCCAGGCCGCCGCGTGGACCTTGGCCGTCTGGGTCAGCACGCCGTCGAGGTCGAAGTGGCAGTCGCGGATCGTGTCTGGGAGGCCGAGCATCAAGCTGGCCGCCGACGTTACACCCGTGCTGATCGGCAAAGAGAAGCCACTGGCCCATGCGAGCCGCGGCGGCGGTGGAGGGAAGGAGATCGCGACCGTCGCCCTCTCGCCACGGGCAAACGCGCTCCCGAT
>JAWVFZ010000357.1:0-4702 GCA_033855555.1 Solirubrobacteraceae bacterium | reverse complement strand
TGTCATCACCCGAGCGACACGCACGACACAACCCACACGTGATGAACGGATGCACGATCACCGTGTCGCCGACCACGACATTCGTGACCGCCGAACCAACCTCATGAATCCAGCCCGCGTTCTCATGCCCCGGCGTATAGGGCAGCACGACCTGCGAATTCGCCGCCCACTGACCCTCCTGAATATGCAGATCGGTACGACACAACCCCGCCGCCCCGATCCGCACGATCACATCAAGCGGACCCGCCACCTTCGGCTCATCGACCTCGTCGAGCTCCAGGGCCGCGTGGTACTCATGCAACCTCGCCGCCTTCATGCCGCCGCCTCCTCCGGATCCTCGATGCCGTAGCGCGTGGCGAGCAGCGCCCGGCACAGGCCGGCGTTTCCTTCCAGGCTCAGGCGGACGAGGCGGGCCACCCGCATGAAGCGCTTCAGGCCGTCGACGTCCAGCGCCGAGCCATCGGCCCGCACGAATGCCGGGGAGCCCGGCGCGGTGTCGATGCCCAGGCTCATGCGAAGCGAGATGCAGCGGGTCACGTCGGGTCCGCCGGCCAGCGCGCCAAGCCGGGTGTCGGCCAGCTCCTCCCAGGTCCGTCCGACCCGAAGCAGCGCGTCGCAGACCCGGCTCTGGCGGGCGGTGAAGGCCTTGCGCGTGAAGAGGTCCCGCAACGCAGGAAGCTCACCGACGCTCTCACCCGGGAATGCCGCCTCGAAGCCCTGGCCGACGGCGATCGCGCCGTTGATCTCGCCCGAGGCGAAGTGGTCGTCGAGCGTGATCGTGACGTCGCCGACCTGCGGCAGCGAGCGCACGGCCTCCAGGGCGTCGGCGACCATGAGGTACGCGAAGTTCGGCGCGCAGAAGTACGTCGGCAGGCGCAGACGGACGTCCACGCTTGTCCCATCGACATGCACGCCGGCGACGAATCCCAGGTCCGTCAGAGGCTCGTCGATCTCCGGGTCCCGGACCCCCGACAGGGCGTCCAGGACCTGCTCCGCGCTGATCATGCGGGGCTCACGGGCTCAGAGCCGACCGCCGCGCCATTGCTGCGGGCTGCGATCGCGGCGTCCTGCGCCGGAATCTCCAGGTCGTACAGCCGCGCCGCGTTGAGGCCGAGGATCTTCTTCTTGACGTCGGTCGTGAGGACGCCCAGCTCCGACTGCATGTCTTCGGGGATCTGGAAGTCGACGAACTTCTCAACCAGCCACTTCGGCTGCCAGATCGCGTAGTCGCTGCCGAACAGGATGCGATCCTCGTTCAGCCAGTACAGGAGCTCGCCGATGATCTGCGCGAAGTAGCGCGGCCGGGTGTGCATCAACGGGATGGCGACCGACAGCCCCGCGTAGACGTTCGGCTCCTGCGTGGCGATCCAGCAGAAGTCCTCCAGGCGCGGCAGCCCCACGTGCTCGACGATGAAGTTGAGCTCGGGAAAGCTGCTCGCGGCGCCGTCGACGTCGGCCACGTCGAACGCATCGCGATCGAGGGGCCAGATCGTGGGCCCCTTGTGGACGTGGATGTTCTTGATGCCGAGCTCCTGGCACTTCTCCAGGTAGCGCGCGGCCTCGGGCGCGTCGAGCCTCCACCCTCGCGACTCGCCCTTCCACTCGGCGGTGTAGAGCTTGACGCCCGGGACGTTGTAGCGGTCGTGCAGCGACTCGAGATACTCCAGGCCCTTGTCGCCGTCACGCGGGTCGAACGACCCGTTGAGGGTGAACATGCCGGGATGCTTCTCGAGAAACGGCGCGTCCTGCTCGGCCTTGTTGAACCCGCGCGGGAAGAAGTCGGTCAGGTACGTCGGCTGGAAGATCGCGTGATCGGCGTACCCGACCTCGAAGATGTCGTGCAGCAGATCGGCCTCGCTGTAGCGCTGGAACTTCTCGAACGGCCAGAGGTATTCCTCGGGGCTGAGATTGCGGTGGTAGTCATAGAAGCACTTGATGAAGCCCTCGCCGAACCGGTTGCGGTTGTCCGGGCCCGCGTCCCAGTAGGCGATGTGCGCGTCCACGATGAAGTAGCGCTCGCCATCCTTCTCGTACATGGCAGTCCTCTCGTCGGCTAGACGGTGTCGAGGTCGAAGCCGATGTACTCGGCGGCGTCCTCGGGGTTTGCGAACAGGAGGACGCGATCGTCGAGCACGACCATCCGGCCGTAGTGCGTCGACATGATCTCCTCGAAGTCGGAGTTGCTGAAGTCGTCCCAGCCCAGCGCCTCGGCGATCTCGGCGAAGTCGAAGTCGATCTTCCCCTTGCCGTCGACGCGGATCATGGATGGCAGATCCTGGACCGTCACGTCCGGCTTGCCCTCCATGACCTGGGCCACCACGTAGCCGACCTGGTTGTTCATGAGCGTGATCCCCGCCCGGTTGGACGACGTGGGGTTCGCGTCGAAGCGGCCATTGGCCTGTGCACTCATCGGGTTACAGCCTCCTTGGGGGATTCGAGGTCGAGTTCGTCGAGGATGTCGCCGAACCGGAGCGTTGCCGCGGCGAGCGAATCCTCGAAGCTCACGACCTTCTCGGACACCTGTGACCACAGCGGTTGCAGCTGCCGCGCGGCGGCGAAGCTCAGCGGCGCCCACTTCTCAAGCCACTCCTGCATCAGCGCGCGGTTCTCGGCTCCGTGCTGCGCGTCGTCCAGCAGCAGCTGGAAGAGGTGGCGCGCGCCGCGCTGCTCGCGGGCGGCGTCGGCCTCGCCGGTGCCCATGACCGCCGGCGTCACGTAGTCGCCCTGCTGGGCGGCCATCTGCATCACGAAGTGGCTGCGGAAGAGCTCGCCCACGAGCGGCTCGAAGATCAACCCCGTGGCGAAGAACGCCTCGGCCCAGTCGCGGGTGGCGGTCAGCCGCTCGACGTTCTCACGCACGCCCTGCCACAGCGGGTCGTTCTGCCAGGTGTCGCGGTGGGCGCTGCCGTCGAAGCCCTCGAGGTCCTCGCTGACGTCGAGGTTGTAGAGGATCAGGTCCTGGGCGAAGCGCAGCTTGTGCGTGGCGCCGACGGCCAGCGCGTTGTTGATCATGTTGGTCGGTGCGTCGCGCTGCGCCGGCGTGTACACGTAGAGGCCGATGCCGTGTTCGGCGTGCGCCCAGGCCCCGACGTGCCGCTCGACGATGTTGACCCAGGAGCGGTTCCAGCCGGCGAACGCGTGCGCCGCCTTCGCGTTGGCGACCGTCTGCTGGACCTGGCGCACGACGTTGGCCGTGCTGCGGTAGATCGTCTGCTCCCACTCCTCGTTGGGGTCGAGGAACTCGTGCCAGTTGCTGGACTTGAGCGCCGTCCACTCGTGCGGGTAAGCGCCGTCCCCGTTGGCGAACCCGTAGATCCAGCCCTGGCTGAGGTGGCGCTCAGGGTCCGGCTGGACGTCGATCGTGACGTCCTCGTAGACCGTGGAACGCCGCTTGCGCGGCGTGAAGTAGCTGAACGAACGGCTCTGCCACGAGGGAAACTCGAGGGCACCGGCCTCCGCGTCGGTGAAGACGGGCTTGGGGACGTTGCGCTCCACGCGCTCGTTGCGCTCATCAGGGGGCGTCTGGGTGCTCATGTCGGGCTGCTCTCCTCTGCGTCAGCGGTCGTGGTGAACTTGTCGAAGTGGATGTGCGCCTCGGGGGTGCCGCGTCGCAGCAGCAGCTCCGTCGCCGCGTCCACCATGGGCGGCGGGCCGCACAGGTAGGCGTCGACCTCGGCGAGATCCGGCTCGCTGCGGTCGACAACGTCGGTGATGAGGCCCGTCTCGCCCTCCCACTCGGCATGGGAGAGCGCGGGCACGATGCGGAAGTCCGGCAGCGTTGCCGCCAGCGCCTGCAGCTCGTCGAGGTGGAAGAGGTCCTCCTCCTCGCGCGCGCCGTAGTAGTAGACCGCAGGCCGCGCGATGCCCCGCTCCGCCATCGAGCGCAGCAGCGACAGGATCGGCGCCATGCCCGCGCCGCCGCCGATGAACACCAATGGGCGCTCCGTCTCGCGCAGCGTGAACATGCCGTACGGGCCCTTGACCTCGAGCTCGTCGCCGACCTGCAGGGACCCGTCGGCCAAGAGGCTCGAGAAGCGCCCGCCGGGATAGAGCTTGATCATGAACTCCAGGCGGCCGTCGTCAGACGGCGTGTTAGCCATCGAGAACGAGCGGTGCTCGTCGGTTCCCGGGATCCGGATGTCGACGTATTGGCCGCAGTGGAACGGCATGTCGCCGTCCTCGATGCGCAGCACGAGCCGGCGGATGTCGCGGGTCAGCGGCTCGATCGCCTCGACGTGCGTGCGCAGGGTCCGCAGCTCGACCCCGCTGCGCAGGACCTCCTCGTCGTAGTTGATCAGCTCGATCTCGAGGTCGGAGTAGGCGTGTGCCCTGCACAGCAGGGTCCAGCCCTCCGCCTCCTCGTAGTCGGGCAGCGCGAAGGTCGAGTAGCGGTCGAGGTCGACCTCGCCGTCGATCACGAACGACTTGCACGCCGCGCACTGACCCTCCTTGCAGCCGTGCATGAGCATCAGGCCCTGGCGAAAGGCGCCGTCGAGGACCGTCTCCTCCTCGTCGACCTCGAACTCGATGCCGACCGGTTCGAGCCGGACGTTGTGGGTCTGCCCCATGTCAGGCCCCCTCGGGCGCGGGGCGACCCGCGGGCCCGCCCTTCTTGTACTGCGCGATGTGCTTCTCGCGCTCCTCGGGCGACATCTGGTTGAGGAGGACGTTGGGGCTCTGGAGCGTGATGCCCCTCACCTCG
>JAWVFZ010000356.1:0-4397 GCA_033855555.1 Solirubrobacteraceae bacterium | reverse complement strand
TCCGAGAGCGCCTCGGCCGCGGGCGTGGCGGCCATCAGCGCCGCCGCCCCGAGCGCTTCTTCTTCTTGCGCGGCGGGGGCGGCGGAGCGCTCCCGCCCCCCACGGCCGCAGGCGCGGGCGCGGCCTTCGGAGCCTTGGCGGCGCCATCGCCGCCGCGTGGGGCCTTGGGTGTTCGCGCCTCGCCGCCAGGCGGCGGCGCATCATCGCCCTTGTCGGCGCCGGGCGGATGGACGTGCCCGACCGTGCGCCGCACCAGGTACTGCTGGCCGACCGTCCAGAGGTTCGTCGTGATCCAGTAGACGAGCAGGCCGGCGGGGAAGCTCTTGACGAAGAGCACGAACACGAACGGCAGCGCCAGCATCATGTAGCGCTGGTTCTTGTCGGCCGTGACGCTCATCAGCAGGCTCGAGGCCAGCTGCGAGCCGACGTAGAGCACGAGCAGCGTGATGAGCACGCCGCCGGTCGCCGCACTCGTCAGATCGGGGATGAACAGGAACTTGGCCGAACCGTGGGCCACCGTCTCGCAGCCCGTGCCGGTCAGCGTCGCCTTCGGGTGCGACGCAAGGTACGCGTTCAGCTGGGGCCCGCAGATGTCGCGCTTGAGGTCCGCCCGCAGCATGTAGAACAGCGAGACGAAGACCGGCATCTGCATCAAGAGCGGCAGGCAGGACCCGAACGGGTTGACCTTGTTCTCCTGGTAGAACTTCATCATCTCCTGATTGAGGCGCTGCTTGTCCTCCTTGTACTTCTCCTGCAGCTTCTTGATCTCGGGCGCGAGACGCTGCAGCGACTGCATCGACTTGAACTGCTTGAGCGTCAGCGGCACGAGCACCGCGCGGACGCACACGGTCAGGGCGATGATCGACGGGCCCCAGCCGAACCCGAACGAGTCATGGAAGAAGCGGATGACGGCGTCGAACGCCTCGATCAGCTGCTTGAAGACGGGGATGTAGCCGGAGATGAACATGCGTCAGGCGGGGCGCCGGCCGAAGAGGCGCTGGTCGGACACCGGGTCGAACCCACCATGGCTGAACGGGTTGCAGCGCAACAGGCGCCAGCCCGCCAGGACCAGGCCGCGCAGTATGCCGTACTCGCGGATCGCCTGGCCGGCGTAGGCCGAGCAGGTGGGCTCGTACTTGCAGCGTCGCGGAAGCGCGGGGGAGATCGCCCTGCGGTACACCACGATCGGAGCCAGGACGAGGCGGCGGGCGGGGCTCACGGCGTCGTCGCCTTCGCGATCAGCTCGTCCAGCGCGGTGCGGACGCCCTCCAGGCCCTCGCGCTCGGCCAGCTCGCGCACGTCGGGCCGCGCGACGACGACCACGTCGTGATCGGCCGGGAGCCGCGCGCCCTCGGTCGCGAACGCCTCACGCAGCAACCGCTTGACCTTGTTGCGATCGACGGCACCGCCGACCTTGCGGGAGACCGAGACACCGAGACGCGGCCCGTCGTCGAGCGTGGGAGCAGCGCCTTCGGCACCACGCGGGAACGTGTAGAGGACGAGGTACCGATTCCCGAGCGAGCGACCCTGCCTGTACACGCGCTCGAACTCGGCACTGCGCGACAGGCGCCCGCGCTTGGCACGGCGTCGGGCGGGATCCGGCCGGACGGGGCGGGCGGGATCCTCTCCCACCGTCAGACGGTCAGCCGTTTGCGGCCCTTGTCGCGGCGGCGCTTCAGCACGATGCGACCCGCGCGGGTGCTCATGCGCTCGCGGAAGCCGTGAGTGCGGGCGCGCTTGCGCTTCTTGGGCTGGTAGGTGCGCTTCATGGCAAAAGGGGGTGGTCGAGGACCGGCTGGCAAGGATAGCGGCTGGAGCCGTCCACAGGGTTGTGCACACCCGGTCGACAGGCGCGCACAGGGTCGTGTGAACGCAATTTCGCGGCATTTGCGACCTACGGCGCGGAACCCTCCGGCGAGCTCCGACCCGCCTCACCGAGCGTGCGCTATGGTCGCGCCACGCAGCCGACGGGGCACCGACGGCGCATCCTCTTCATCGTCCTGTAACCACTCCTCGAGGAGTCGATCAACGCTGCCGTGAGCCCCGACGTCCTGCACATCTGGCCTTCGATCCAGGGCGAGCTGCGCCGGGCGGTTCCGGAGCACACCTACGACCTGTGGCTCGCACCGCTGCGGCCGCTCACGTTCGACGGCGCGACCGTGGTCGTCGAGGCGCCCGACGGCATGCGACCGCGGATCGCCGCCCGCTTCGGGCACGTCCTGCAGGGCTGCGTCACCGCGGTCCTGGGCCCGGACGCCAAGGTCGAGGTCGTGACGGCCGGGGACCGGTCGGCGCGCGTTCCACGTGAAACGCCTGTGCAGCCCGATCACGACGACGATCCAGGCGACGGGGTGAATCCGCGCCTCACGTTCGAGTCCTTCGTCATCGGTGACACGAACCGCTTCGCCCACGCCGCCGCGCTGTCGGTGGCCGAGCTCCCGGGCCAGGCCTACAACCCGCTGTTCATCTACGGACCGCCGGGGGTCGGCAAGACCCATCTCCTCCACGCGATCGGCAACTACATCCGCCTCTACGGCGCGGGCCTGACCGTGCGCTACACCACCGTCGAGGCGTTCACCAACGCCTTCGTCTGGGCGCTGCAGGGCGGCGACATCGACCGCTTCAAGGCGCGCTTCCGGCGCACCGATGTCCTGCTCATCGACGACGTCCAGTTCCTCGAGGCCAAGGTCAAGACCGAGGAGGAGTTCTTCCACACCTTCAACGCGCTTCAGGACATCGGCAGCCAGCTGGTGCTCACCTCTGATCGCCTCCCCCGCGACCTGGACGCACTCCACGACCGCCTCCGCGAGCGCTTCGAGGCGGGCCTCGTCGCCGACATCCAGACGCCGGACCCCGCCACCCGCATGACGGTCCTGCGCAAGCGGGCCCAGCACGACGGCGTCGAGCTCTCCGACGAGGTCCTCCAGACGATCGCCGCGCGGATCCCCACCAACATCCGGGCACTCGAGGGCGCCCTCATCCGCGTCATCGCCTTCTCCTCGCTCACCGGCCGGCCGCTGTCCGCCGACCTGGCCGATCACGTCCTCGACGGCTTTCACGGGCGCCCGCGCGGCGTCGGTGAGGCCCGCTTCCCCGGCGGCCCGCCCGCGCCCACGATCGAAGCCATCCAGGAGGCGGTCTGCGAAGCCTTCGCGATCAGCCATGAGGAGCTTCTCTCCCCCAGCCGCTCGGCCCGGCTGGTCTGGCCGCGGCAGCTGGCGATGTACCTCGCGCGCGAACAGACGCAGCTGACGCTCCCGGACATCGGCCGGCACTTCGGCGGTCGCAACCACACGACGGTCATGCACGCCGTGCGGCGCACCGCCGACAAGGTCGCGACCGACCGTGAGGCGTTCGAAACCGTCCGCCGCCTCACGGCGCACCTCGCCGGCCCCGCCAGGCCTGATCTCGACCGGCGGGACTGACAGACTCCGTGCCCGCTGCGATGCCTGGATGTGCGTTGCTTTCCCGCAACCTGCGGGCGATCCGGGCACCTATGCACTTCTCCACACCACTTAAGACTTTGATCGTCCATCTCAGGGGTTATCAATCGTGAAGTTCACGACCTCAGCAGCAGAGCTGCTTTCCCATCTCCAGACCGTCGCCCGTGTCGCATCGACGCGCAGCGCGGTC
Source organism: Solirubrobacteraceae bacterium (assembly GCA_033855555.1). Lineage (GTDB taxonomy): Bacteria > Actinomycetota > Thermoleophilia > Solirubrobacterales > Solirubrobacteraceae > AC-49. Next base: position 764 of record JAWVFZ010000356.1, on the reverse strand, counting down.
CAGGCGCTGTCAGGCGTCCAGCTCGACGCCTCCGGCGGGAAGGTCGAACTGCGCGCCACCGACATGGAGGTCGGACTGCGCGTTCCACTCGATGCCCAGGTGGAGCGCGACGGGATGGTGGTGCTGCCCGGGCGCCTGCTGCTCGACGTCGCCCGGACGCTGCGCGGAGACGTCGTCCTCGAGCTTCGCCCCGCCGAGCAGGACGTCGAGGTCTCCGCCGGCGGCGCGACGTTTCATATCCGCACGCTGCGAGCCGAGGACTTCCCGCCCTTCCCCGAGCCGCCGGCCGACAACCGCGTCGCGCTTCCCGCCCCCGCCTTCGTCCAGACGATCGCCCGCGTGGAGCGCTCCGCCTCGCGTGACGAGACCCGCCCGATTCTCACCGGCGTCCTCGTCGCCGTCAACGGCACGGAGCTGCGGATGGTCGCCACGGACTCCTACCGGCTGTCGGTGAAGGTCACGCAGCTCGAGCAGCCGGTCGACCCAGGGTTCGAGGCCAACGTCCCGGCGCGCGCGCTGGCCGAGCTCGAACGCCTGGGCGGCGACGCGGACGAGATCTCGGTGGCGCTGCGCGAGAACCAGGTCGTCTTCCAGATCGGCGGATGCGTGCTCAGCTCCCGCCTGATCGATGGTCAGTTCCCGAACTACAACCAGCTGTTGCCCGATGCCTTCGAGCACGAGCTGCGGATCGCGACAGACGAGCTGCGCTCGGTCGTGGGGCGGATCAGCCTGATGGCGCAGAAGAACGCGCCGCTGCGGCTGCG
>JAWVFZ010000355.1:0-3510 GCA_033855555.1 Solirubrobacteraceae bacterium | reverse complement strand
CGCGGTGGACGCATTGCCACCGGCCGGGCAGCGACGTAGGCTCGGCGTCATGACGCTCACAGAGGCACAGGCCGAGGCCACCCGCCGTAACGCCGAGTCCGACGGGGCCGGCGTGTGGGCCGCGCAGCGCACCCCCGAGGACGACTGGCGCGTCGTCCACCTGGTCGGCGGAGGTCTCGGCCGCACCAAGCCGACCGGCGCGCACGTCGAGAGCAAGCCGAAGCCCGAGCAGCCGTCGGATCCGCGCCCGGCGATCTTCCAGAACATCCCGCCGTTCGGCCCGGCCTGACATACGACGACACCGCGCGCGGCGCGAGTGTCGGCTCGCTCGGCACCCAGCTATGTCAAGCCATGCTCGCGAGCTGCGCGCTGTCGACCGACATGCCGAGGAGCCCGGTGGGGTTTCCGTCGCGGTCGTGCATGAGCGTGTCGCGGACGAGCGCGTGGAAGTGGGTTCCGTCCTTGCGGCGGACGTCGAAGTCGCCCTCCCAGCGACCATCGCGTCGCACGGACTCCATGATCTGTGCGGCGACGTCTTGGTCGTCCGGCCCGACGGTCAGGTCGGTGATCGGCTTGCCCAGGACTTCCTCGGTGGACCATCCGTATAGACGTTCGGCCTGTGCGTTCCAACGGGTGACCGTGCCGGCCAGATCGGTTGCGATCACCGCGTGTTGGATCGGGCGTTCGGACTCAGGCCATTGCGGGGGCGCATCCACCGTGCGCAGGCGTCCGTCAAGGCCGCACATGACGATCACGCGGTGGACGAGATCGCTGCCTTTGACCACGCACAGATCGAAGCCGTCCTGGCGGGATCGCGCGTCGAGCCTGACGAGCATGGCAACACCGCTGGAGTCCATGAACGACAGCCCGCGCAGGTCCACGGTCACCAGCCGGTTGCTCGCTGCCAGCGAGTCGACGACGGCCTGGGCCTCGATGGCGGTGAAGAGGTCAAGCTCGCCATGAAGCGCCACAACCGCGACGGCGCCGCTTTCGGCTACGTCAATTCGGAACGGGTCTGGATGGTTCAACGCACGCCTTCCTTGGATCGCTCGGGAACCGTTGCGACGGCTTCCACAAGGCCCCGTCCGAGGCTCGCGGCCACCGCTCGCACACACTAGCCCTGCACGACGCGCAAGATCAAGATAGGCAGCAATGAGTAGCTATCTCGAGATCGGCGAACACGGGCTGATCGGCGACCTCCATAGCGTCGCCCTGGTCGGGACGGATGGAACGATCGACTGGTACTGCTGCCCGCGCTTTGACTCTCCGAGCGTCTTCGCCTCGATTCTCGATGCCCGGCGCGGCGGCTGTTATCGCTTGGCGCCGGCCGATGGGGGCTGGACGTCCAAGCAGCTGTACTTCCCCGACACCAACGTCCTGATCACCCGCTTCCTCACTCCCGATGGGGTGGGCGAGGTTCAAGACTTCATGCCGGTCGGGCAGCTGATCCACAGCGAGCATCGCCAGCGAGTGGTGCGCCGGGTCATCGCGGTGCGTGGGCAGGTGCTGTTCGAGATGGAGTGCTCGCCGCGCTTCGACTATGGCCGCGCCGAGCACGCGCTCGAGCGCCATGAGCACGGTGTGCTGTTCTCCACGCCGGGCTGCACGCTGGCGCTGGAGACCGAGACGCCGCTTTGGGCCGTCGACGGCGCGGCGCGCGCCTCGTTTGCCCTCTGCCAAGGCGAGAGCGCAACATTCGTCCTGGAACACGTCGTCGGGGCCTATGAACCTCACGGCCATTCGGCCGAGGAGACGCGCGAGCTTGCCGAGGCGACCGTCGCCTATTGGCGGCGCTGGCTGTCGCAGTCGCGCTACACCGGGCGCTGGCGCGAGATGGTGCACCGCTCGGCGCTGACGTTGAAGCTGTTGACCTACCGGCCGACGGGCGCCATCGTCGCGGCGGCGACGACATCGTTGCCTGAGCAGCTCGGTGGCGAGCGCAACTGGGACTACCGCCACACGTGGATCCGCGACGCGGCGTTCTCGCTTTATGCGCTCCTGCACCTGGGCTTTGGCGAGGAAGCAGAGGCCTTCATGGGCTGGCTCACCGAGCGATTTCGCGACTGCCGCGTGGGCGAATCGGGGCCCTTGCAGATCATGTATGGGATCGACGGGCGCGCCGATCTGCCTGAGGAGGTGCTGCCTCATCTCGAGGGCTATCGCGGGTCCGGCCCCGTGAGGATCGGCAATGGCGCCGCCAAGCAGCTGCAGCTCGACATCTACGGAGAGCTGATCGACTCCGTCTACCTCTACAACAAGTACGGCACACCGATCTCCCATGACGACTGGCTCGACCTCTCGCGGATCGTCGAGTGGCTGTCCGAGCACTGGGACCAGGCCGACGAGGGCATCTGGGAGACCCGCGGCGGGCGCAAGCACTTCACGTTCTCGCGGCTGATGTGCTGGGTGGCGTTCGAGCGGGCCGTGCGGATTTCGCGTCAGCGCGGGTTGCCCGGGGACATCGTCAGCTGGATGGCTGCCCGCGACAGGATCTACATGCAGATCCTGGCGCGCGGGTGGCATGAGCGCAGGCGGGCGTTCGTCCAGCACTACGACACCAATGTCCTGGACGCCTCGATCCTGCTCATGCCGCTGGTCAAGTTCATCGCCCCGACCGATCCCCGCTGGCTGTCGACACTCGACGAGATCGGCGAGGAGCTCGTCTCCGACAGCCTGGTCTCGCGCTACAACCCCGAAGCCTCCCCGGACGGGCTGCGCGGCGAAGAGGGCACCTTCTCGATGTGCACCTTCTGGTACGTCGAAGCGCTCGCCCGGGCCGGGCGCCTGGACGAGGCGCGGCTCGTCTTCGAGAAGATGCTCACGTACGCCAACCACCTCGGCCTCTACGCCGAGGAGATCGGCCCTACCGGCGAGCAGCTGGGGAACTTCCCCCAGGCCTTCACCCACCTTGCGCTCATCAGCGCGGCCACAAATCTCGACCGTCAGCTCGGCTGACGAGAGTCAAGGTCGGCTCCTTCGGTCAGGGCACGGTAGGCGTCGAACAGCTGGCTCCGTGCTCGCCGAGCAGAACGCGCAGCAGAGCCGAGGCGCCGACTTGGAAGTGCAGGTGAACGAGGCCCGCGTGGGGCGCGCGCAGCCGCAGCATGCCGTCTGGGCCCGTGCTCACACATCCGCTTGAGGCGTTCCAGTACGGGGAGTACCTGATCGCGACGCGATAGGTACCCGGTGCCGCGAGGCGCAGATCGACGCGTTCACGCCCGAAGGCGACGACCGCTGAACCGGGTGGGCCCGAGACGAGGGTCCGGGGATGGGGCACTTCAAAGATCTGTATGTGCGGGCTCTTGAACACCGTCGCCAGCCCGGATCGGCCGCCGCGCAGAAGAGCTGCCTCGCGTTGAGCGCTGTAGTCGGGACGGCTGTCGGTGAGCACGACGTAGCGCACCGCGAGACTTCGCAGCCACTGCACGTACTGCGTGGCGGTCAGGCGGCGATAGAGCAGCGCATTCTGTGGAAAGTCGTCCTGGCGGAACCATCCGCGCACCAGCGGAA
>JAWVFZ010000354.1:0-3382 GCA_033855555.1 Solirubrobacteraceae bacterium | reverse complement strand
GCGCGCGGCCGAGGCCGTCGGTCGAGCCGGTGATGAGGATGGTGGTGTCTTCGATGGGTCGCACCGCAACATCATGCGACACCTAGACTCCGGCCCCATGCGCGCAGCCGTGATCGCCGACGGCGCCATCGCCGTCCAGGAACGCCCGGATCCCGAGCCCGGTGCCGGGGAGGTGCTCGTTCGCGTGAAGGCCGCCGGCCTCAACGGCGCCGACATCATCCAGCGCAAGGGCGCGTATCCGGCCCCGCCCGGCTCGCCGCCGGACATCCCCGGCCTCGAGCTCGCGGGCGAGGTCGCCTCGCTCGGGCCCGGCGCGCAGCGGTTCTCCGTGGGGGATCGCGTGATGGCGATCGTCGGCGGTGGCGGGCAGGCCGAGCTGTGCGTCGTGCACGAGCGCCAGCTCATGCCGGTGCCGGAGGGCCTCGACTGGATCGCGGCGGGCGGCGTCCCCGAGGTCTTCACGACCGCACACGACGCGATCTTCACGCAGGCGCAGCTCGGGTCCGGCGAGCGCTTCCTCGTCCACGGGGGCGCCGGCGGCGTCGGCACCGCCGCGATCCAGCTGGCCCGCGCAGCGGGCGCCCACGTGACGGCGACCGTCCGCAACGCCGCTCACCACGACGCGGTGCGCGTGCTCGGCGCCCACGAGGTCGTCGCGCCCGACGCCTTCGCCGATAGCGGGCCGTTCGACCTCGTGCTCGAGCTCGTCGGGGCGCCGAACGTCCCGGACTCGCTGAACGCGCTCGGCACGGGCGGGCGGATCGTCGTGATCGGCGTCGGGGCGGGCTTCAAGGCCGAGCTGAACCTGCTGGCCCTGATGGGCAAGCGCGCGCGCATCATGGCCTCGAGCCTGCGTCCGCGCCCGCTGGAGGAGAAGGCGCTCACCGCCCGCCGGATGGAGCGTCACGTGCTCCCGCTGCTCGAGCGCGGCGACGTCCGCGTGCCGATCGCCGAGACGTTCCCGCTGGACCGCGTCCACGATGCCTACGAGCGCTTCGCCGCCGGTGGCAAGCTGGGAAAGATCGTCCTTGAATGCGGTTGAGCGCCTCTGGCGGGGGATCGCGCGCCGCGACTACGCGGCGATCGCCGCGCAGCTGCACGAGAACGCCCGGATCGACTGGCCGCATACGGGCGAGAACCTGAGTGCGACGGAGTACGTGGTGCGCCAGCGACTGGCCGGCGAGCGCGAGGTGGTGGTGCAGAGGGTCCTCGTCGACGACGAGCGCGTCGCGATCCACGTGATCGTCGACGGCCGGCACGTCGGCGCGTTCTACGACCTCCAGCAGAGCCGCATCGCCACGGGCGTGGAGATCTGGGCGTAGCGGGACCGGCGGGGGCGCAGCGCGTCTTCGGCTACAACGAATCCGGATCGCTGGCCGGGTCCTCGGCGACGTCCACGACCTCGGCGGCGTGCAGGGCGCAGAGGTTCGGGCCGCCGTTCTCGAGGACGACCTGCAGCTCACGCTCGGTGAGCTTCGCGCCGCACTCCTCGCAGCGGTCGTCGGCCGATTCCAGCGTGTGTTCCTCGAGGCTCATCGCGCTACCAATCTACCCCTCGACGGTGGCCCGAAACAGGGCGACGATCCGGTCGATGTTGGGCGCCAGGAAGCCTGCGCCGAGGAACGCCAGGGCCGGGATCGGGGTGTCCAGCGTGACCTGCAGGACGAGCGCCGCCACGAGGCCTGCGGCCATGCCGATCGCCCCCGCCACGTACCGCAGGCCCAGTCGCCGCGCGTACGTTGCGTAGATCCCGCAGAACACGACGTCGGCCAGTCCGAAGCGCGCCGCCGAGAGGCCGGTGTGCCATTCGGGAAGGTCGAGGCTGAGCGGATCGCCCGACTGGACCGCTCCCGCCGAGAGCGTGTGCGAGGTGCCGCCAAGCAGGCTGATCGCGTCGATTCCCCCGACGAAGATCGGGACCGCGAGGACGAGGGCCGGGGAGTCGAGCAGGACGCCGAAGACCATGCCGATGCAGGCGTAGGCGACCGTCTCGGGCACGGTTGCAGCGGCGCCGACCCCGGCCGCGTCGAGCGCGCCCGCGATCAGCGCGGAGCCCAGCAGGAAGATCGGCACGACGAACGCCGCCTCGGACAAGGCAGCGACCGTCACCGCCACCGCGACGATCAGCACGATCGCGACGGAGCCCGACACGATCCGCGAGGTGTCGGCGGGGTGGAGAGCCGGCAGGAGGTCGGGGATGAAGAAGTACGCCCACGCGACCGGTACGAGAAGGGGTGCCGAGAGCGGCCAGGTGGCCGCTCGACGCGGGCCCCCAGGTCGCGTCAGCGACACGGTCTCTAATACGGCGGGAGATCGGCGTACCACTCGCCCAGCACCTTGAACGCCTTCCAGAAGGCCCTCTTGGAGGCCTCCTCGTCGAGCGCCTCGTCGATGTTCGGGACGAAGAGGCAGTCGATCGAAGACGTCAGTTGCTGGACGACAGCGGGCTTGGCCTCGACGGGCTTGGCGAGCGGGATGTCGAGGTCGTTGAGGACGGTGAGGGCATCCTCGCCCATGACCACGACGATGCGGGGCTGCACGATGGCGAGCTCCTCGACGATCCGCGCCACGCAGCCCGGGTCCGCGAGCGAGCCGTCGCCGACCGGGCACTTGACGCAGAGCGTCCCGTAGACGGCCAGCGGGTCGATGCCGAGCCGCTTGAACGACTTCATGAGCGCGGTGCCGGCGCGGCCGTAGAAGGCGACGCCCTCCTCGATCTCGCTCACCTGCGGGGCGAACTTGAGCAGGAACACGTCGGCCTGGGGGTGGCCCGAGCCCAGCACCGGCATCAGGTTGCCCCGTGGACAGTGCGTGCAGGCCTGCAGGTCGCGGGTCAGCGCGTTGAGCTCGCGGATCGCCCGCTCCAGGTACTTCTCGCGGATCTCGTCATCGGTCTGGGGCATTGGTCCCCTGGGATTGGACGCGGCGCCGGGTTGCCCTCCTGCCTGCATCAGCCGTTGCGCTTCGCTCGCCGCACGCGGCGGTCGCGCCGGGCCTTGCGAGCGGCCGGCGGGGTGGCCTTCGTCTCGAGGAACTTCAGTGCCTGGACGTACAACAGCGACGACGGCTTGGTGAGGATCTCGGCGCTGCGCAGCGACTCGAGGAACTCCTGCGGGCCGTCGAAGTCCTTCATCCGCACCCGGACCGACCCGAGCCCCTGGGCAACGTGCGAGTCCGAGCCGGCCGCCGCCAGGATCCGGTACTTGGCGGCGAAGCGCTCGGCCTCCTCGTTGAACGAGCCGATCGCGACGCGTGGGTTGTAGACCTCCATGAGGTCGATGTCCTCGATGATCGTGAGCAGGTGCTCGTAGTCTGGCACCGCGTGCATGCGGTCGAACGGGTGCGGGACGTAGACGAGGCCGCCCTGGCGCTTGATCTCCGC
>JAWVFZ010000353.1:0-5586 GCA_033855555.1 Solirubrobacteraceae bacterium | reverse complement strand
CGAGGTGATCGACCTCACCATCATGGCCGAGCTGAGGGGGCAAGGCCGCGGCCGGGCGCGGCCGGGTTCGTGGCAAGGAGCACCACCAACACCGCCAGGGGGAGGAAGGCACGCACGCGGCAAGGGTCGCATGCCCGTCGGCGGTCATGGCGCGAAGGAAATTCCACGCTCGCCGGGCACTCGTTGGGCACTAGTCAGGTCCACGCAGACACACGAGAACGGCGCCGCAACGAGAAACCCCGCCATAGCGGGGCATCTAGGAAGCCCTCCATCGGACTCGAACCGATGACCCCTTCCTTACCATGGAAGTGCTCTACCAACTGAGCTAGGAGGGCGGGTCGGCAGACTTTAGCGTGGATGAACGCCCACGCTGGATCGAAGCCCCGGCCCTTCGCGGCCCTGATTGCGCTGTGGCTGGCATGCGTCGCGGCGATCGCAATCGTGCGGTCCGGCGATCCCAACGCGTTCGCCGTGCACGAGCTCGCGAGCTCCCCGGCGGCGGTCGCGGCGGGCCGGCTGTGGACGCTTGTGACGAGCGCGTTCATCATCGACGGGCCGTCGGTTCCGCAGATCGTGATGACCGCGCTTGTGGCCGCCGCGGTCGTGCGGCTCGGCGGCGCGGGGACCTTCGCCCTCAGCGCCGTTGCCGGCCACATCGGGGCGACGCTGCTCGCCTACCTCGGCATCGCCGCGGTGTCGATCGTCGACCCAGCCACCGCCCACGGCGTCGTGCATGCGCCCGACTACGGGATCTCCGCGGTCTGGGCGGCGAGTATCGGGACGCTACTGGTGCTGGTGCACCGCTCCGGCGCGCATCCGCGTGTGACGGCGGCGATCGGGGTCGTGTTGCTCGTCACGTTCTTGGCGCTCGTCGAGATCGACGGGGAGCTCGCGGACGTCGAGCACCTGCTCGCTTTCCTCATCGGCGTGGGCATCGCGACAATCAGGTCGCCTTCAGGTCGGCTGGCTAGGTTGAAAGTGTGACCTCAACCGACCACGAGCTGCCGCCGCGACCGCGGGTCGCGCTGGCGTGCAGCGCGCGCGATCGCGTCCCGCTGCTGCTCGGCCTCGCCACGGCGTTCGCGGGGGCGGTCAACGTCGCCTCAGCGCTCACGCCCGAACTGCCCCTACGCGTACGCCAGCTTCTTTCGCTGGCGCCTGCAGCCGACCTGCGGCTCGCCCACGCGCTCGCCCTGCCCGCCGGGATTGCGCTGCTGGGAGTCGCCTGGCCGCTCGCGCGGCGCCGTATGCGCGCGCTGCGACTGGCGCTGGTGCTGCTCGTCGTCGTCGGCGCGCTCAACGTCCTCAAGGGCCTCGACCTCGAGGAGGCGGCCCTCAGCTGGGGGCTCGCCTACGGCCTCTGGCGCGGCCGCGCCGCCTTCTGGGTGCGACACGAGCGCGAGCGCCTCCGGGCCCTGCTCGCGCGCTGCGCCGTGATTGCGGCGGCGACCTTCGGGACCGCGGTGCTTGCGGTCGTGCTTGCCGCCGGTCACGCGCTCACGCCGCTGCACGGCGGGGTCGTCGGAACCGCGCTCGCGGGTCTGGGCCTCGCGCACACCGTTGGCTTCTCCCAGCCCTTCACGTGGGTGCCGCTGGGCCTCGGCGTGCTCGGTGTCGCCGCCGCGGGAACGATCGGCGCGCTGCTGCTCGCTCCATTGCGCCCGCGCCTCGTCTCCGGTGCGCTTGACCGCGCGCGCGCGGCTGCGCTCGTGCGCCTGCACGGCTCCGACACGCTCAGCGCCTTCAAGCTGCGCGAGGACCTCGTGCGCCGGTGGTCGCCCGACCAGCGCGCGATGGCCGCTTACCGTGTGCACGCGGGCGTGCTGCTGCTCGCCGGGGACCCGATCGGGCCGGACGAGGCCCACGGCGCGATGCTCGAGCAGATGCGCGGCTACGCCCGCGAGCACGGCCTCGCGCTCGGCGCGGTCGGCGCGAGCGATGCGTTCACCGCCACGGCGCGCCGCGCCGGAATGCGAAGCCTCTACCTCGGCGACGAGTCGATGCTGTCCACCGGCGTGATGGACCTGTCCGGCGGCGGCCGCAAGACATTGCGCAAGGCCGTCAATCGCGTCGCGCGCAACGGCTATACGGCCGAGCTGCGCACCGTCGCCGACCTCGCGCCGGCGACCCTGGAGGAACTCGAGCACGTCAGCGAACGCTGGCGCGACGGCGCCCCCGAGCGCGGATTCAGCATGGCCCACGACACGCTCGCCGACGAGCTGCTGCCCGACGCGCTGGTCCTCGTCGCTCGCGACGAGGAAGGCCGCATCCGCGGCTTCCTGCACTTCATGCCGGTGTTCGGGCGTCCGCTTGCGTCACTGGGCTTCATGCGCCGCGAGCGCGACACCCCCAACGGGCTCACCGAGTTCATGGTCGTCGAGGCCGCACGTCAGCTCGGCGAGGTGGGGATCGAGGAGTTCTCGCTGAACTTCGCCGCGCACGGGCGCTGGCTGCGCGCGCCGGAGAACGCCGTCGAACGGGCGCTCGCCGTGCTGCTGCGCGTCGCCGACCGCTGGTTCCAAGTCGAGCGGCTGCTGCGCTTCAACGAGAAGTTCGATCCGCGCTGGCAGCCGCGCTACCTGCTCTTCGAGCACGCCTCCCATCTGCCTCGCGTCGCGCTCGGGGCGATGGTCGCCGAAGGGCAGCTCCCTGCGCCTACGCCACGTCTGCGGATGCCTCGCCGCGATCCTTCGCCGTCACCGTCGTGACCGGGAGTCCGAGGCCGGATGCCTTGGACGGCAGGTCGAGACGGAGCCAGCGCGAGACGGTCTTGGAGAGCGTCGAGATGATGATCTCGTCGAAGCCGTGGACGTTGACGGCGTCCTGGATCGCCGAGAGCGGCTCAGGATCGCCCACAAGGCCCTCCACCGGGGCGCCGGCGGCCTCCTCGAGCAGCGGCAGGGCGAGGTCGAGCACCGTCTGGGCCTCGCCGGCCGTCTGGTCCTCCGGGTCGACCACCCGGTGCAGGCCGTGCGCCGTGTTGGGGACGAGCAGCGTGAACAAGCACGGCCCGCGGGCAGCACGCTCGCGGACGGCCTCGATGAGCGCCGGTGTCGCCGCGGTGCGATGCGCCACGACGAGGACTCGGGTCGGGCTGGCGGAGGCTTCCATGCGGAACTCCTTTCGGGCGAGGGCGAACTCTTCGGCACAAGCGTCCCACCGAGGGCGCTCCGCGTCCAGAGCGGCACGGCGCAGAGGTCCCGCACCGGGACGACAACGGAGACTGACCAACTAGCCGATCGAGAGCAGGTCGACGACGAAGACGAGCGTCTCGTTCGGCTTGATCGTCGGCGGCTGACCCTGCGGGCCGTACGCCAGGTTCGGCGGGATGGTGATCTCGCGGCGACCGCCGACCTTCATGCCGACGAGCCCCTGGTCCCAGCCGGGGATGACCTGGCCCCCGCCGAGCTGGAACGGGAACGGCTGGCCGCGGTCGTAGGAGTTGTCGAACATGGCGCCGCCCTTGAAGTTGACGCCGATGTAGTTGACGGTGATCGCGTCGCCGGCCTTGGCAGCCGGACCGGTGCCCGGAATGAGGTCCTTGATCACGAGCTTCTTGGGCGGCTTGCCGCCGGGGACCTTGACCTTGGGCTTCGGGCGCGGCTTGGCGGTGGCGGGCGCGGCGGCCGTCGACTGGGACGTGTCGGTCGTCGAGGCGGAGGCGGAGGTGGAGGTGGCGCTCTTGTTGTCGCTCGAGCCGCAGCCGGCGGCGGCGATAGCGATCAGGACAGTGGCGATGAGGGCGAAGGGGCGGCGGGACATGGCGCGGCATGCTAGCCGTCGGTGCCCCGCCGCCGTGCCGTCACGAGGGCTGACGACCCACTCGCCTCTCCCCCCGCCTACGTGCAGGACGTGGCAGCGTCCACTGGGTGCTCGCACCGGCGGCGGCGGGAAGCGTCAGAAGCTCCATGCCAGCTGAACCCCTCCGCGGATGTGGAGTTCCGGGGGCGAACCGAAGAAGAAACGAAGAAAAGAACGAAGACCGGCGTGCTCAGGCGCGGCACCTGCCGACCGTCTGCGGCGGCGGATCCGACGGCGACCCGCGCGCGAGCAGAATGCGGCGCCCGCAGACGTCTCCGGCGAGCACGTAGTGGCTGGCCAGCAGTGCACGCGTGAGGCCACGGGGGTCGAGGCCGTAGCCGGCCGGGCCGTCCTGGTCGACGATCCACGTGGGTCGATCGTGTGACGCCAGCAGTTCGCGCAGCTGGTCGACGGCCGTCGGAATCGCCCGCATCATGAGTGCCCAGTTGAACGGGAACGGCGACGGTAGGCCCGTGTAGTACAGGACGTTCGCGCGCGCATAGAGCACGTAAGCGGTCTGGCCGGGCTCGGCCCGCAGACGCACGTAACGACCGATGGTCATCGCCGGCCTCTGGTAGGCGGCTGCCGAGTCGTCGACGGCCCCCCTCAGCGTCGGCACGAGCGCAGGGATCGCGAGAACGCAAAGCGCAACCGCTCCGATCGCCGGCCGCCGCGCGAACGCGATCGCAGCCCCGATCGCCGCCACGGGGACGAGCTCGATGACGTAGGGCGGGTAGTAGCTGCCGCTGAGAACGATCCCGACCACGCCGGCGATGAGCCACCCGCCGAGCGCGGCCTTCGTCGCACGGCGAGCAGGCAGTATCGCGATGCCCACGATCGCGGCGAGGATCGCGAAAGCAAGGCCCGAGTGGAGGCTCGGGTTCACGAGTTGGATCAGCCGTCCCTCCGGTCTCCCGTGCGCCAGCGGCGCGATCGCGTCGAGCCGGAAGCCCAGGATCGCGTACCAGACCGAGTGCGCGCTCGCGTCGGTGGCAGCCGCCCAGACGACCAGCCCGCCGAGCGCGGCAGCAACCCCACCCGCGTAGGCGAGCGCCCGGGAGCCCGCCTCGCGCCGCGTGGCTTCGCCGCCGAGCGTCGCCGCTGCCAGCCCGACCACGCCGGCTACCAGCGCGTCGCCGAAGGACTGCTTGACGAGGATCGCCGCCGCCGCCAGGAAGCCCGCGCCCGCGAGCAGCCATCTGCTCCTGGCCGGTTGCTGGATGCCGGCGATGAGCAGCAGCACCGACGCACACGAAGGAACGATCGCCAGCAGCTCGGCCGGTGTGTAGATCGCCGTCGTCACCTGGCTCGAGACCATCACAGCGCCCGCGACCGCCGCGAATGGGGCCGCGCCGCGACCGGCCAGCCGAGCGGCTGCAGCCGTGATCAGGACGACGGCTGTGGCGGCGGCCAGCAGCCCGAGCACGCGCACGCCGGTGTCTCCGCCCAGCTCCGCCGCCAGCCCGTACAGCGCCAGGAGCAGCGGAGGCCTGTCCAGGAAGTACCGACCGTAGGCAAACGGCCCGGCGTGATGGAAGGCGAGCGCGATCATCGTGTCGCCTCCCTCGTCACGCGCGAGCCCCGCGTCGAGGTACGGGAGCCGCAGCGCGACCACGATCGCCACCGCCAGCGCTGCCCAGGCCATCGGTCGCTCGATCCAGCACCTCGGTGCGAGCGGCAACGCGCGCATGCCGAGCAGCCTAGGAACCTGCGGGCGAAAACGCGAAAACCCCGCGGCAGCGGGGCTTTCGAGCGAGTGGCGGGGGCAGGATTCGAACCTGCGAA
>JAWVFZ010000352.1:0-5271 GCA_033855555.1 Solirubrobacteraceae bacterium | reverse complement strand
GGCACGAAGCCGTTGGGCAGCTGGCGTGCTCCAAGCGCGGTCAGCGTGTTCCGCGGAGTCCGCGCGTCGCCGTACAGGAGCGGCAGCAGGACCTTCGGCCCCGCCATGTCGTACCAGAGGTAGCGATCGCGCTTGGTGCCGTCGACCATCACCGGCATGTCGCGCGGCAGGCCGCTCAGGCCCTCGAAGTAGATCCCCGCGCGCCCGGCCGCCAGGGTGTTCACCTGCGCCGTGTAGGTGCCGTCGAACCAGATGCGGTTCAGCCCGTCGTCGCTGGAGGCGAACCAGCCCTTGTAGACGGCGCGCGGCGCGAGGCTGCGCGCCTTGGGCAGCGACTCCCAGCGCGAGACCGCGACATCCGACACGGTCGCCCGCTCGCCGGGCGCAGCGCGCAGCAGGACGTAGCGAAAGCCCGAGCGGGGCGCCACGCGGCGCACGCCGTCGCCACGGACCGTCCCGGGACACGGTGCGATCGCGAACGGCGCCTTCACCTCGACAAGCTCGGTGCTGAGCCGGTCGCAGTCATCGGCCAGGTAGGCGAGCGACTCGGAGAAGGCGACCCGGACGGTCCCGCCGGTGACGCGGAGGTCGAGGCCGCCGGACATCTCGCGCCCGAAGTCGAGGATGACGCGTCCCCGGTCGCCGTCGAGCGTGGCGGCGGGGCCGTGGCCCGAACACGTGAGCCCCGCCGCGTCGCGCGCCGTGGAGCCTGGCGGCAGAGCGACGCGCGGCGCGCAGACGCGCCGGTGCGAGGGCGTGAGAACGTACCGGGGCCAGTCGCGCGCGCTGACTGCCGGCCCGGATGTGGTGGGTGGGCGGGGGCTCCAGTGGAGGCCGCCCCAAGCGATGCCAGGTATTTGAACGGCGACGAGAACAGCTTTGGCCAGTCCATCGCGCACCGGCGCAAGGCTATGGCCCGGCTCACATCCGTGTTCTGGGGATGCGCATCTGGACGGATGTCCAGGGTCCGACGACCCGGAATTTGGACGGATGTCCGGCCTGGACAATTCCGCTCACGATTAATTCCCGGCTGCCGATGCCCATGGTGTCCCCTGACGCTGTGTCATGGACTGACGCAAAGGACGCAACCCTAGGACCCCTATTCACCGGCCGGGCCTCGCGCTCGCTCGGACACTTCGACAAAGGCACCTCTCGGGTAACCGGGACTCGCAAAGCCAGCGGCCCACGTGACGCGTTCATTCGCGCGCTGGGGCGGCGCAGCTACCGAAGGAGCAACGCATGGCCAAGGACGGCCGCTGCGCTTCCGCGTGCTCACGCACACGGCGGCGGATTCTGCATGGATGCATATTGGGAGCGCTGCTTGCGGCGCTCGCGCCCGGAATCCCGGACGCGAGCGCCGCCGTGGGGTTCTTCGGCGTCAGCGCCGGCCAAGCGATGGGCGAGCCGCACCAGCTCGACCTGATGGCACAGGCCGGCGTCACGGTCGTGCGCAACGACGCAGCCTGGAACAACTCCGAGCCCACCGCACCTGACGCTGCCACGGGCGCGCACACCTACCGCTGGACGAGCACGGACGCCACCGCGACGACGCTCGCCTCCCACGGTCTCACCTGGTATCCGATCCTCGACTACGCAGCCGGCTGGGCCGCCGTCGTCCCCGGCGACGTGATGTCGGGCACCCGCCCGGATGCCGCCGGCGACTACGCGGCCTACGCGGCGGCCTTCGCGGCGCGCTACGGGCCGAACGGGGCGTTCTGGACCGAGCACCCGGAGCTCCCGAAGCGGCCGGTGGCCGCCTACGAGCTCGGCAACGAGCCGAACGCCGCGATGTTCTGGCACGACCAGGCCACGGCACCCGAGGTCTACGCCGACCTCTACGCCGCCGCGCGGGCCGCGATCAAGAACGTCGATGCTTCGACGCCCGTCGTCTCCGCCGGGCTGCTCGACGCCAACGTCATGAAGCCCAGCGTCTTCCTGCGCCGGATGCTGCGCCGCCAGCCGTCGCTGCGCACGCGCATCGACGCCGTCGGCTATCACCCCTACCAGATGAGCTACGCCGCGATGCGCAACGGCATCGTCTCGCTGCGCGCCACGATGAAGGCGCTCGGCCTGAAGTCCACCCCGATCGAGATCACCGAGGCCGGCATGACCACCAAGTGGGTCACGGAGGCCGTGCGTGCCAAGGCGATCGGTGGGCTGGCGCGGACGCTGCCGACCGATCGCAAGCTGAACGTCACGCGCTTCATTCCCTACGAGTGGACGTCGTCTCAGCAGGGCGACAACTTCAACGACTACTGGGGGATCATGTTCCCCGACGGCTCGCCGACCGCCACCGGCGCCGCCTACCTCTCCGCGGTGCGCGCGGCTCCCGCGCGCATCGCGCGGGCCGCTCGCGCCGCGGCACGCGCAGCCCGCGCGCGCCGCGCCTAGGCGGCTGCCAGCAGCTGCGCGCGGCCCATGTAGTCCGCGAGCGCGTCGCGCCACGGGCGCAGCTCGGCCAGCCCCAGCGCGTCGGCGCGCGGTCGCGCGAGGACGCCGTTGAGCGGGCGATCAGGCGAACCCGGCGCGATCGTCGTGGTGACGGCCTCGATCGGCACGTCGATGCCGGCCAGCTCCATGATCGCCTCGGTGAACTCCAACCACGAGCATGCGCCGCTCGCGGTCAGGTGCAGCAGGCCGGCGGCGTCCTTGTCGACGGCGGCGAGCAGCGCCTGCGCGAGGTCTGCCGTGAACGTCGGTTGCAGGCGCTGGTCGGCGACCATCTTCAGCGCGCTTTGCTCCCGCGCGCGCCCGAGCATCCGCTGGACGAAGTTGCCGCCCTTCGAGGCGCTGCCGTGCAGGCCGTACAGCCCCGCGCCGCGCACGACGAGCGCGTCCTCGCCGTAGGCCAGCGCGGCGTGCTCGCCGGCGAGCTTGGTGAGCGCGTAGATCGACCGCGGGTTCGGCAGGTCGTCCTCGCCGTAGGGCGCTTCGCGGCGGCCGTCGAAGACGTAGTTGGTGCTCAGGTGGACGAGCTTGGCGCCGCGCCCGGCGAGGTCGCGCACGGCGCGCACGTTGACCGCCCACGCGGAGTCGGGCTCGGTCTCGCAGACGTCGACGTTGTGAAACGCCGCGCAGTTGAAGACGACGTCGGGGCGGACCTCCTCGAACGCGCGGTCGAGCGCCGCGCTGTCGGCGATGTCCAGCTCGGCGTGGGTGTACGAGCGCGCGTCGTCGCCCAGCAGCTCTTGCAGGTCGGAGGCAAGCTGCCCGCCGCCGCCCGTGATCAGCGCGCGCATCTACAGGACGGTGGCGAACCGCTCGAGCGACGGCTTGAGCTCGTTCATCAGCTCGAGCCAGCGGATGTTGTAACAGCGCGGATCGGTCAGCTCGGCGGGGTTGGCGTCGCCGACGCGGGCGAGCAGGTCGGTCACCGCCTCGAGCACAGAGTGGCGCGGGATGAAGCCCAGCGCCATCGAGAGCTTCGCGTTGGAGCACTCGTAGTCCCGCGTCAGCTTCGGCGCCGGCGTCTCCTCGAGCCCGATCGCGCGCCCCGTCACCAGCTGCACCGAGCCGGCGACGATCATCGCCAGCTCACGGATCTGGTAGTTGGAATGGAGCACGTTGAAGATCTCGCCGCGGACCTTCTCGGCGGGCGCCTCGTAGGCGGCGATCATCGCGTCGCTCACGTCGCGCACGTCGACGAGCGGGCGCCACATCCAGCCGCCGCCGTGGAGCATCAGCTTGCCGGTCAGCAGCGCGTCCTTGACGAACGTGTTGACGACCAGGTCGAAGCGCATCCGCGGCGAGTAGCCGTAGACCGTGCCGTTGCGCAGCAGCACCGGCGTGAGGCCCTCGTCGGCGAGCTTCAGCAGCGCCTCCTCGCCGTAGCGCTTGGAGGTCGCATACGCGGCGCGCGGCTCGATCGGCGCGGTCTCGTCGTGCATGCCCGGGGGCAGCCCGTCATAGAGCGAGCACGACGAGGCAAAGACGTAGCGCTCGATTCCGCGCTTGACGCACATCTGGCCGAGCGTCTCGGTCGCGACGGCGTTCATCTGCCAGTTGGCCTCGGGATCGAACTCGGCGGTCGGGTCGTTGCTCAGCCCGCTGAGATTGATCACGCCGTCGACGCCGTCGAGGGCGTCCTCGGGGATGTCGCGCACGTCGGCGACGACCGTCTCGATCTTGTCGCGCACGCCGTCGAGTCCCTGCTCGCCGAAGTACATCCGGTCGAGCAGGCGAACCTTGTAGCCGCGCTCGACGAGCTTCGGTACCAGCACGCAGCCGATGTAGCCGGCGCCGCCCGCGACGAGGATCGTCTGGTCGGTATCCGGCGCCGTGTCGGCAAGCCCGTTGCCGCGTCCGTTCATGCTTCTCTCAACGCTCATTCTGCCCCCAAGGTAGCGGTCACCTTCGCACCGCGAGGCGACCCGTGCGCCCGGACGTCGGCGAGTAGATCGGCGACGAGCCGGGGATAGACCGTCGACGCCCGGAAGCGTTCCCCCGCCGCCCGGCCGCGGAGGCGCATCGTACGGAAGGCATGCGGCGTGCGCGCCAGCGCCGCGCACATCTCCCACATCGCCCACGGCGCGTCGCACTCGACGTAGTGCACGCCGGGGACCAGGCCGCAGCGCGGATCGAGCGTCTCGGAGATCAGCAGCAGCCCCGCCGCGAGATAGACGCCGACGCGGTTCTCGAACGTGGGGTAGGGCTCGTTGTGGAGGTTGATGCCGGCGTCGCACTCGGCCATGAACATCGCGAGCTTGTCGTCGGTGACGCCGTGGGCGAGGTGCACGACGTCCCAGTCGTGCTTGATCGGGTTCAGGAACGCGTCGCGATGCGGCGTCGAGCGGCCGGTGAAGAGGAAGCGCGGCGCGCCGCTCGTCTCGCGCACGGGCGCGAAGAGGCGGTCGGTGCACGGCAGCGGGATCGAGCGCCAGACCGGAACGATGTCGGCGGCGGCCGGGACGATCTTCGGCTCGAACGCGATCACGCGGTCGAAGTTCTGCACGTCGATGCCGCGCAGGTACTCCAGGCGCTGGGCGAGGTCCGGATGCGGGTTGTCGCCGCGTGGCAGCGGCTCGGTCAGCCAGCCCACCGTCAGCGCTCGCAGGCCTTCGAACAGGCCGTGAGGGACGAGCTCGGGCCGGAAGGCGACGACCACGTCCGGGTCATACGCCTCGAGCGCCGCGCGGAGCTCGGTACCCGACTCGTTCGGGCGCAGCTCGAAGAAGCGCGGCTCGATGCCGGAGGCCGGCTGCTCGAGCGCGATGTAGCCGAAGTAGGCGTGCTGGCCGACGAAGGCAAGGCGCACGCACCTAGGATATGGCC